>DAIQNO010000234.1:0-4379 GCA_036788355.1 Opitutales bacterium
CCAGATCATCGAGGAACTTCCGCCGCTGCCGGGCGCAAAGATGACGTTGCGGCTACCGAAACCGCCGTCGTCGGCCAGAATCGTCCCAGAGGGCGTTGCGGTAGCGGTCGAGAGCAGCCCCGACGGTCTCACGCACCTGCATCTTCCGGCCTTTAGCTGCCACCTGATGGTCGAGCTGAGTTAGCGGTCGTAGCCGATAGTGAATGGGGGCCGTTCTGCCGCAATGGGTGGGCGGAGAACGGCGGGTGAGCCGGTTGAGAGGCGTGGCTGGGTCAGGAGTTTTCGCGGATCCACCAGTCGAGGCTTTGCAGGACGATGCCGGTGCCGTTGGCGACGGCGCTGAGCGGGTCGTCGGCGACAATCACGGGCAGGCCGCTGGCTTCGGAGATTAGGCGGTCGAGGTTGCGGATGAGGGCACCGCCGCCGGCCATGACGATGCCGCGGTCCACGAGGTCAGCGGAGAGTTCCGGTGGGCAGCGCTCCAGGGCGGAGCGGATGACCTCGATGATGGACGCAAAGGTGTCGGTCAGGGCCTCGCGGATTTCCTGGCTGCTGATCTGCACGGTTTTGGGCAGGCCGACAGCGGCGTCTCGGCCCTTGATCTCCATCGTCAACTCCTCTTCAAGGGGGAAGGCGCTGCCGATGCGGATTTTGATTTCTTCGGCGGTGCGCTCACCGATGAGCAGGCCGTAGGTGCGCTTGATGTAGGCGACGATGGCGTTGTCCATTTCGTCGCCGCCGACCCGCAGGGAGCGGGAGAAGACGATGCCGGCCAGGGAGATGATGGCCACCTCGGTGGTGCCGCCGCCGATATCGACGATCATGTTGGCGGCGGGTTCTTCTATCGGCAGGCCGACGCCGATGGCAGCGGCCATCGGCTCCTCCAACATCAGCACATCCCGCGCCCCGGCGTGTAGGGCACTGTCTTTGACGGCTCGGCGCTCGACTTCGGTGATGCCGCTGGGGACGGCAACCACCACGCGAGGCGGGGCGTGGAGCGGGTTGAGTTGGGGGGAGACCTTTTTGATGAAATACCGCAGCATCGCTTCGGTAATCTCAAAATCGGCGATGACGCCGTCCTTCATGGGGCGGAGGGCGGTGATGTTGCCGGGGGTGCGCCCGAGCATCCGCTTGGCCTCGATGCCGACGGCCCGGACTTTCTTGGTGTTGTGGTAAACGGCGACTACGCTGGGCTCGCGCAGGACGATGCCGCGATCCCGCACGAAAACCAGCGAATTGGCAGTGCCAAGGTCGATGCCGATGTCGTTAGAGCGGAAACCAAACATGAAGTGCGATGAGTAACCCCGACCGGAGTAGGCGTGTCAAAGGGATTCCGCCAACGGAACTACCCCAGAACCCGTAGAAACTGGTGGGCTTCAGCGCGAAGAAGGGTGTTTTGGACGGTTGTGGAGGGTCGGGCCAGCTTGGGGAGGAAAGTTTTCCGAAAAAGGCTCTTGACCGGTCACGGATTTTGGGCTGGTCTTCTGGCTTAGTTATTTTTCTTGGCCGGATAGCTCAGTTGGTAGAGCAGAGGACTGAAAATCCTTGTGTCCCCAGTTCAAATCTGGGTCTGGCCACCATTTTCGCTCATCCGCCGCTGAACTGCGGGCCTAAGCGCTTCGGTGTCGGGTATATGCGGGGAGTGCGGTTTCGTTGCCGGGTTAGAATTGCGGGAGTCTGCGGTGACTGGAGGCGATTTTCCGAAAATGGCGGTTGACCTCGACGTTTCAGACGTTGGCATGGCGGTTTTCGATCATGATGCCTGGGCGGGGTTGGAGCCCCTGCGGTGGCAGCTATAGTCGGCGTGGTTTGAGGAATGAGGTTTCACCGAGACTCGCATAGACAGAACACTGAGATAATGAAGCAGCGTTATTTTCAAGAATGGTTCGGGAATCCCCGGCGCGACCTGATTGCGGGGGCGGTGGTGGCCTTGGCGTTGATTCCGGAGGCTATTGCCTTCTCGATCATCGCGGGGGTGGATCCCAAAGTGGGCCTCTACGCCTCGCTGTGCATGGCGGTGGTGATTGCGTTCGTTGGTGGCCGCTCAGGGATGATTTCCGCCGCGACCGGCGCGATGGCCTTGCTGATGGTCTCGTTGGTGAAGGAGCACGGTCTTGATTACCTGTTGGCAGCGACGTTGCTGACGGGGTTGCTTCAGGTGGTGGCGGGGGTGCTGCGGCTGGGCAACTTGATGTGCTTCGTGTCGCGCTCGGTGGTGACGGGTTTCGTCAATGCGCTGGCGATATTGATTTTTCTGGCGCAGTTGCCGGAGTTTGCGGGGCAGGGCTGGCTGATGTATGCGCTGGTGGCTGGCGGCTTGGGGATCATCTACGGACTGCCGTTGTTGACCAAGGCGGTGCCGTCTCCGCTGGTGTGTATCGTGGTGCTGACGGGGTTGTCGATGGCGATGGGTTGGGGTGGGGAGCTGCGGACAGTGGGCTCTCTGGGGGAGTTGCCGACCTCGCTGCCGACGTTTTTCTGGCCCAATATTCCGTGGAATTGGGAGACTTTGATGATCATTTTGCCCTACTCGGTGCCGCTGGCGGTGGTGGGCTTGCTGGAATCGTTGATGACGGCGACCATCGTCGATGACATCACCGACACGCCCAGTGGGAAGAATGTGGAGTGCGCGGGCCAAGGAATAGCCAACCTGGTGGCGGGTTGCTTTGGGGGGATGGCTGGTTGCGCGATGATTGGGCAGTCGGTGATCAACTTGCAGTCGGGCGGTCGAGGGCGGTTGTCCACCTTTGCGGCAGGGGTGTTTCTCTTCGTGATGATCCTGTTGCTGGGGGATTGGGTGCGGCAGATCCCGATGGCGGCACTGGTAGCGGTGATGATCATGGTGTCGGTCGGGACGTTCAGTTGGCGCTCGTTAAAGGATCTGCGGGTGAACCACCTTACCTCCAGTGTGGTGATGGTCAGCACAGTAGTGGTGGTCGTGGTGACCCACAATCTGGCCCTCGGGGTGGGGGTAGGCGTGTTGCTGAGTGCGCTGTTGTTCGCCTACAAGGTGTCGTCGATGTTGGCAGTGTCGTCCATGCCATCGCTCGATGGGCGGTCGCGGACCTACTTTGTGGAAGGGCAGTTGTTCTTTGTCTCGGCCAGCAAGTTCGCGGACGCTTTCGACTTTCGCGAAGTGTTAAAGGCAGTGACGATCGACGTTTCGCAGGCCCATTTCTGGGACTTGTCGGCCATCCATGCCCTGGATCGCGTGGTATTGAAGTTCCGGCGAGAGGGCACTTTGGTGACAATCGAGGGTCTCAACGAGGCGAGTAGGACTTTGGTGTTGAGAATTGCCAAGCATGACAAGGCTGGGGCAGACGCGGCACTTGGTGGTCATTGAGCCGACGCCAGCTTGCGGCATTTTGCGTTCAGCACGGCAGTTTACTTTCTCACCCCGATTTTCACCTTACCCTGACCCAGCACCTTCACCACCTTACCCCGACCGATCACCTTACCCCGAAGCTCCATGATTGAATCTCCGGTAATATTGGCCTGCACCGATGGTTCTCGCTACGCTGACAGCGTTTACGACCATGCTCTGTGGGCTGCGCGACAGTTGGAGGGGTCGGTGCAGGTGCTGCACTTGATCGACGTGCCACACGGGCGCGGTATCGCGGCCAATCTGAGTGGGGCCATCGGCATCGACACGCGGCACCGCCTGAAGGCAGACTTGATCGCACTGGAGGAAGCCCAGGCTCAAGTGGCCCAGGGTAAGGCCGAGGCGATTCTGGAGGCTGCCGTAGCCCACTTTTTGGCGTCGGGCTTTCAGCGGGTGACCACCGAGGCCAAGCACGGGCACCTGGCGGATACGATCGCCGAGGATGAGCGCTCGGCAGCCCTCGTGGTGATCGGTAAGCGTGGCGAGGCCGCCGATTTTGAGCGGTTGCACCTCGGTTCTCAGGTAGAGCGGGTGATCCGCAGTTGCCGTCATCCGGTGCTGGTGGCGTCGCGGGCTTTTCAGCCGATTTCGCGGGTGCTGTTGGCCTACGATGGCGGGCACAGTGCACGGGAAGCGGTGGCCTACGCTCTGGCCTACCCGCTGTTGCACGGGACCGAGATCCACTTGGTGACCGTGGGAAAGCCGCACGCCAAGATTGACGAGGACCTGGCCAACACGGCTGACCGGCTGAAAAAAGGGGGGTATGCGGTGGAAGTGCGCCACCTGAGCGGGCTGCCGGAGGATGTCTTTGCGGAATACACCATCTCCCATGACATCGACCTGCTGGCGATGGGTGCCTACGGACACTCCCGGATTCGGCAGTTCATTGTGGGCAGCACGACGACCCAGATGGTTCGCACCTGCCAAGTGCCGGTGTTGATGTTCCGCTAGGGTCCTGCGAGCTAAGTTCGTTTAATTAACTGCTTGGTGGATCTTT
>DAIQNO010000235.1:0-4372 GCA_036788355.1 Opitutales bacterium
ACGCTCCAGCCGGGCGGATACTACTGGCTGCGGTTACTGGCAAGCGTGCCGCACCGCGCCTGGCCTGCTTGGTGCCACGGTAGGCTCTACGCCCTGCCTGGCCACCCCGTCGGCTACCCGGCACTGGCGGAGGGTAGCGGCGATGAAACCCGCGTGGCGGGCTGGGTGCTCGAAATCCCCCCCGAGCACGCTCCGACGACCCTTTCCCGACTTGACCAATTGGAAGGCTACGACCCCCACCGTTCAGAGGACTCAGAACAGGAATACCGCCGCCACTGGGAAATCTGCTGGCCGCGGGTCGAGGATGCCTCGACCTTTGGAGTGCTCCATTTCGGCGGTGGGCTAGACTCGCCGACTTGGTCTAGCCCTAACCGTCCCGAAGCTGGCCCCGTCGGGGCCTGGGTTTACCGGATGCCGCTGAGCCGCATTGAGGCACTCGGCGGCGTCCGTTTTTTAGCTGATCGCTGGCCCGTAACCGCGCCTCGGTGACGGGGTGAACACGGGACGTTGACCAAAGGGCCGAAAGCTCCGGTTGTCACCAGAAACCTCGTCCGGCCCGAAAAATCGACCTTATCGCACGTAGAGCGGCCCGTAGTTTTGGCAGGCGCGGAAGTCAGCCCCTTCAAGGTCGGCTGTGCCGAAGGTGCGCCAAGAGGCCGGGCGGAAGACCCGCTTTTCCGGGACGTTGTGCATGTAAACCGGGATCCGCAGCATGGAGGCCAGCGTAATCAGCAGGTGCCCCACGTGGCCGGCCGTCATGACACAGTGGTTGGCACCCCAGTTGTTCATCACGTCGTATGCACTGGAGAAGGGGCCGCTGCCGGTGAGGATCGGCGCAAACCAGGTCGTCGGCCAGGTCGGGTTGGTGCGGTCGTCCAACGCCGCGTGGACTGCGGGCGGTAGGGTGATGGTGTGGCCCTCGGCAATCTGCAAGCACGGCCCGAGGCCCGCCGAGAGGTTCAGGCGCAGCATGGTGGCCTTCATGCCGCCGACGGTCTGGTAGCGGGTGCTCCAGCCGCCGCCAGGGAAATACTCGGTGATCGAGGGGTGCCAGGTGGTGGCCCCAAGGCACGCCGCAACTTCTTCCTCCGTGATTTCCCAGAAGGGCTTCATCGTCGGCTGGCCGTCGGCATCGCGCTGCTGACCAGTGCCATCCAAAGCCGCCGGGCCAGAGTTGATGAGGTGCAAGATCCCGTCGGCCACCAGCGGATCGCTCAGGTGGTGCCCGCTGGCCGCCTTAATGGCGTCGAGGCTCCAGTAAGTCCGAAGGTCCGCAAAAACCTGCGCGGAATTAGTCAGCAGATAGCCAAAGAGCATCCCCGCCCCGTTGAGCGCGTCGTTCTCGGTGGCCACGATATAGGGCGCGCGGCGGCCATTCCAGTCGAAGGAGCTGTTCAGAATCGCCTCCAGAAAATCGCCGTTCGGGAAGTGGTCCGTCCACTGCCGCTGGCCCTGGAAGCCCGCTACGAGGGCACCGTGGCCCTGCGCCTGTTCCCCGAGGCCCATCTTGGCCAACTCCGGGTTGCCCACCATCAAGTCCCGCGCAATCAAGGCCATCTTCACGGAATCCTCCCACTCACGGTCTAGCTGCTGGCGGGAGCGCTGGCCTGCTGGCCCGTTGTAGTCGCGCCCTTCGGGGCAATGCTCCTTCACCCACGCCAAGGCCCGCTGATACTCCGCCTGGTCAAACTGGCCCTTCATCATCCGACCGACAAACTCCGTCATGTCGATGTCCTCGACCCGCATCCCGAGGTATTTCTCCCAGAGCGCGTAATCGACCATCGAGCCTGCAATACCCATCGAGGTGCCGCCCATCGAGAGGTAGCTGCGCCCGCGCATCATTGCCACCGCGAGGCCGCACTTGGCGAAGCTCAGCAACTTTTCCGCTACGTCCGCCGGGATTTCCCGCGTGCCCGCCGGCTGCACGTCCTGCCCATAGATCCCGAAGGCCGGCAACCCCTTCTGCGTGTGCCCGGCCAAGGTCGCTGCCAGGTAAACCGCCCCCGGGCGCTCGGTCCCATTAAATCCCCAGACGGCCTTGGGCGTCATCGGGTCCATGTCCATGGTTTCCGAGCCGTAGCACCAGCACGGCGTCACCGTCAGACTCACGCCCACCCCTTCCCGCCGGAACAGCTCCGCGCACGCTTGGCTTTCGACGATGCCGCCAATCGTGCCCTCGGCTACCACGCAACGCACCGGCGACCCATCCGGGTAGCGCAACTCACGGGCGTAAAAGTCGGCCACCGACTGCGCCATCGCCATGGTCTGGCCCTCCAGGGACTCACGCACGCCGCCCAAGCGGCCATCAATCGTCGGACGGATCCCGATCGCAGGATAGGAAAGCTGTTTCATCATGGAATATCTTGAGGGTGGGGTGAATGGGAGAGGTCAGAGGCAAATCGTCTTTAGATTTGGCGTCCGACGCGTAACCTCTGCAAGGTTTTTGATCGTTGCCCAACCACGCCTCGAAAAACTTCAGCATCTTTTGAGAACTCCGGAAACGCTGAACGGCATTGACTTTGCTGATGGCAACCGGAATCCGTCAAAGCAACCGTGAACGTCTTTCCAAACCTGGCGTCGATCCCGCCGCTGCCGCCACCGACCCACCTCGCGCTAGGCATGTTCGACGGCGTGCACCGCGGGCACCAGGCCGTCATCAGCGCGGCCATCCACGCGGCCCGGGCATCGGGCGGCCAAGCGGGAGTCTTGACCTTCGACCCGCACCCGAGCCGCCTTTTCCGGCCGGAAAACGCCACCCGCCTCCTCCAGACCCTGCCGGAAAAGCTGCGCCGTCTGGCCAAGCTCGGAGTCGATTTTTGCGTCACCCATCCGTTCACGCCCGACTTTGCCGCGCTTGATGCCGCTGCCTTTCTAGAAGCCCTGCACCGCGCCCTGCCCTCGCTGGTTACTCTCTACGCAGGCAGTAACTTCCGCTACGGGCGCGGACGCCAAGGCACCGTCGAAACCCTCCGCGCCGACGCCGCTGCCCGGGGCCTCACCGTGGTCGGGGCCGACCGCCTCACCTGGGCGGCGGAACCGATCAGCAGCACCCGCATCCGCGCCGCTCTAGAGTCGGGCGACCTCGCGCTGGCCAACGCCCTCCTCGGCTACCCCTACCATTGCGTGAGCACCCTGCAACCCGGCCAGCAGCTCGGACGCTCCCTCGGTTTCCCGACGCTCAACCTGCCCTGGCAACCTGAGCTTTGCCCCCGCTTCGGCGTTTACGCTGTGCGCTTCCGGCCACTCCCTGACGACGCCAGCCCTGCACTGCCCACCACCAGTCAGGTCGCCCACCCCTCCCCGATTGCCGACCCGGACCATGCTCGTGCCGTCGCCGCCCACCAAGCCCCCCCGCTGGCCCCGCCAGCCGCCGCGCCCTGGACGCCTGGAGTGGCCAACTACGGCCTGCGGCCCACCGTCAACGCCGACCTGACAACCACGCCCCTCCTCGAAATCCACGCCCTCGCCGCCCCGCCGCCCCTCACCCACGGCGACCGCATCGAAGTCGAGTGGCTGCACTTCCTCCGCCCAGAACACCGCTTCCCCAACCTCGAAGCCCTCCAAGCCCAGATCGCCGAAGACGTCTCCCAAGCCTGCAACTTGCTGGAAGTCACCGGAGAGACTGCCTTGCCCAGTTGACGCCAGAACTCGGGCGATTCGCCGAGTCGGCAGGCGGCTGGACGGAGGGTTCAGAGCGGTCCGGGCCAGCAGGAAATCGCTGGTTATCGCACGGAGCTCTACGGCGCATTTCCGGCGTTGCACCGAGGGTTCTCCTGGATCATCTTTCAACTATGGGCTTGGTCATCGAATTGCCAACCATGGCCGATCAGCATCGCCTGAACCTGGAGCGATGGCAGGCCGTCCTAGCCGATACCGAGCTGGCAGAATCGCCCGATCGCATCGAAATCGATCGCTTTGGCCACCTGATTTTCCTGCCGCCTGCCTCGCTTCAGCACGCCTCCCTTCAAGGCGAGATCACCTTCATCCTCCGCCAGTTACTCGGCGAGCACGCCTTCGGCGAAATCGGGGTCTCCACCGCCGACGGGGTCAAGGTGGCCGATGCCGCCTGGATGTCACCCGAGCGGTTTTCTCGCCAAAAAGGGGCCATTCTGCCCGCGGAGGCACCCGAAATCTGCGTAGAGGTGCTCTCACCCCGCAACTCGCCCGCTGAAATGGCCTTTAAGCGACAACTTTACTTCAATTCGGGTGCACAGGAGTGCTGGGTCTGCGACCTCCAAGGGCGGATGACCTTTTATCGCGCGGCGCAGCCCAACCTGGCCCTCGCAGCATCCCACCGCTGCCCCGCCTTCCCGCCCCAAGTCTAGCCGCGCCGTAGGGAACCAGCCCACGGCGGCAACCCTGCCCGCCGCTG
>DAIQNO010000236.1:0-4368 GCA_036788355.1 Opitutales bacterium
CCCTCCGGCGAAACACCCTCCACCAGCGACCGAAACGGTGCCCACAGCGTCAACGACGCAGCTTTCCCTCCTTCGGCCCCCTCCGGGGCCCCACCCGAAGCTGGCCCTAGGGATGGCTCCGAAGCTGCCTCCGAAGTCGCCCGCCGCCCTCCGTCGCCCCCCGGCCACCCGTAACGCAACAGCAACGCCGCCCCCAGCGAGTAACCGTGGCGGAAAATCGGCCCCTCCTCACCCGCCGTCGCCGCCACCAATTCCGCCGCCCAATCCGGCCCCGGATACACCCAGCGATGCCGAACCCCCGGCCACACCTCCGCCAAAAAACGCTCGGCCACCGCCGGCTCCACCGCCCACCCCCCCAGCCACACCGCCAACGCCATCATCAATCAAGGTTCATGGCTCGCCGTAGATACCATGCTGAGACAGGGCCTGTTGCCAGATTCCATGACCTCTGTTCTAGTCCACAGGCTGCGCAACATAAAAGGCATGGAAGGCAATAATGACCTCTTCAAGCGAAACTCCCGCCGCGTTGCGGAAAATCTCTTCGTTTTCAACCGCGCAATCGAATCGGAGGCGTTCCGTCCCCACCTGACGCCGCGTGGGTGTCGGCCACCGCTCGATCAAAGCCTCCTTAACCCCATGTTTTTCCACGCTGTAGCCCCCGGTAAACTTGCTGCGAAGAAGAACCTTACTACCATCCGGCAGCGTGTATTCTCGCCCCGCAAGTCTGGTGAATGGCTTCAGCACCTCGCCACTCCGCAGATCTCGGATTACCCCTGAGTCTGCCGAATACTCATAAATAGGTGTGCCGTCTGACTCAAAGACAGCCCGACGTGGCAATAATAACTGCCATGCTGGCCTTTTGCCGTTGTTATATCGAACGCGGTGCATTATTTCTTTTGCCTCTTCTAAAACCCTCTCCATAACTCCCACGAGATTAAAATACAGCTCAACCAACGCCCTCGCCTCGCACGCTTACCGAGCATGGCCGGTCTCGCTTTTCAGCGTCAAGCGGTGGAGGTGCTCCGGTGCAAAATCCGCTCCGTTGGGCCATGTCAAAGTGTGACCCTGAAGCGTGAATTGCCTGAAGTATCCGAGGTCTTTCAACGGATCGAAAACCGGCCCCTCTAGATCATGCTCCAAATCGGCCTCACCAGCACTACCATCACTAAACCTTAACCAGACTCGGTAGCCGCCCACAGGTCTCGCCTCGCTAATATGCAGGAATTTCATCATTCAAGGGGTTGGATAGGTTCGAGTGGTTTGCGCTCCTCAGCCAGCTTCCAGTCGCGGACAAGTGCTTCTTGGTTAATTTCATACCATTCTAAGACGGCTTTCAACGCACGTCTTGGGAAGTGCCCCGTAACGATGCCTGTGGAAATTTCGACAGTAATCTCATATTCGCCATATTCCGCGTGAAAATGGGGTGGTGCGTGATCACGATAATACATCCGAATCACTATTCCGAGAAACTTTGATATTTCGGGCATCGGTATAGGTAAAAGATTTCTGACCACGTTCCGTGCTGAGAGCACGAAGACGCCTGGTCGGTTATCTTGATGCAAAGCTGGATAAGAGAGGCACTTTACCGGGCGATGGGCGAATTTATGGAAAACCAGTTTGATCAAACTAGCCTTATGTATTGAAACGGAAGTGGAGCAAGCCTGGGCCACCAAAAAGGAATGCCGCTATGATCAGAAGCCTAAATGCCTGCCAATAAGTAATCGTTTTCAGACCAAGTACCTCTGGAATCGTGATGTTCCAGAGGAATTGGAAGACCGAAACCGATATAAAGAACAGGCCAATGCCAAGTGGGATGATGAAGACCAGTAACTCACTCATAAAGATTCTTGGGGTGCTTGGAACAATTTTCAGGCTTAGTTGCAGGAAACTCGCATGATGATGCCGCCAGCCCTGGCCCTTTTCATCCGCCAGCCCTACCCATTCAAAATCTCTGTCCCGACGCCGCGGTCGGTGAAGATTTCTAGCAGGAGGCTGTGGGGCTGGCGCCCATCGACAAAGTGGACCCGGTGGACGCCGCTGGCCAGGGCCTTCACCGCACTATCCACCTTCGGGATCATCCCCTTGGCGATCACGCCCGCCCGCTTCAGGCCCTCCACCTCGCTCACGCGCAGCGTCGAGATCAGGCTGTGCGGGTCATTGGGGTCGCGCAGGAGGCCCGGCACGTCGCAGAGGAAAAACAGCCGCCGCGCCCGCAGGGCCGCCGCCGCCGCCGCCGCCGCCTCATCCGCATTGGTGTTGTAGGGCTGCCGGTGCTCATCCAGGGCAATCGGTGAGACAATCGGCGTAAAGCCATCCGCAATGGCCTTCTTAATCAGCTTCGTCTTTACGTAAGTGACCTTACCGACGTAGCCCAGATCCACCGGCTGCCCCTCCTCGTCCTCCCCCGCGTGCTTCGTGCAGATAAAGACGCTGTTGCCCGGCAATGACAGCGGGTGCCCCTGGCGCCCCTCGATCAACGCGCAAATGTCGCGATTGATCTCCTTATTCAGCACGTGTTCGACGATCTTGATCGACTCCGCATCCGTCACCCGCAGCCCTTGGCGAAACTCCGCCGTCAGCCCCGCTGCGGCCATCCCCCGCGTAATGGCCTTGCCCCCGCCATGCACTACCACCACCTGGATGCCCACCGCGGCCAAAAACGCGATATCCGTGGCCACCCGCGCCCGCACCTCCAGGCTCGGATCATCCATAAAACTGCCCCCGTATTTCACCACAAAGGTCGAACCGCGGAAGCGCTGGATATACGGCAGCGCCTCCAACAGCACCTCCGTCTTTGCCGTGATCGATAACTCACTCGTTGCTAAGGCCATGACAACAACCAGGGGAAAACAGGGTTAATCAGCGGGAAAAGAGCTACCGTATCGCCCCAACCCCTCCCCGGAAATAAGAAAATCACCCCCAACCCCAACTTCCCCTCGCCGCCCACAAACCCGCGCCCACCGCCGCAGAAATGAAGTTTATTATAACCTTAACCAAGGCACGTTGAGCACGTTTACCCTGCGTCCCAAGAAAATCTTCCGCTCACCGTAAAAGGCCCACGGCAATAGGATGTCTTCTCCAAAGTGCACCCCCCCATTACTCGGACTTGTTGAAATCGACGTAGCCGGTGGAGAGGTCGGTAGCCAGGAGGGTGAAGGTGCCGGGCCCTAGGTGGAGGTTCAGGGTCAGGCTAAAGTGCTTTTCCGCCACCACGGCCCGCCAGCGCGGGAGGTTCTCCTCTTGGGCGACCCCCGCCCGCAAGACTGGCACATCGTTGTAATCAAGGTCGATCAGGGGCTCCTGGAGGCCGACGCGGGCTTTGCCAGCGGCATCCATCACGCGGCCCCAGTTAGGGTCGTTGCCAAACCACGACGACTTAACCAGCAGGGAGTTGCCGATGGCCCGGGCGACCCGCTCAGCCGCGTCGTCGCTGGGCGCTCCCTGGATCTGCACGCGGACGACCTTGGTGATGCGCTCACCGTCGCCCACGATCTTCTCGGCCAGCACGCGGCAGACCTCGGCCACCGCCCGCTGAAAGGTTGTAAAAAGGGCACCCTGGGCCGCATCCCGATCTACCTTCACACCACTGGCTCCGTTGGCCAGCAGCAGCACGGTGTCGTTGGTGCTCATGTCGCCATCGACGGTGCAGGCGTTGAAAGACCCCCGGACGGCCTCGCGCAAAACCGCCGCGAGGATGTCACGCTCGACGGCGGCGTCAGTCGCCAGAAACGCCAGCATGGTGGCCATGTTGGGCTCGATCATGCCCGCACCCTTGGCGATCCCCGCCACGGTGACGACCTCACCCCCTTGGCCATCGTGCCCGCTGGCGCCGACCACCCCTGGCACCCGGAAGCGCACCGTGACGGTCTTGGGGCGCGTATCGGAGGTCAAAATGGCCTGGGCGGCGGCCTGGCCTTGCGCGGGGGTGGTGCCGTGGTCGCGCAGCGCGGCCCCGGCCTGGGCGATGCCGGCCAGCACCTTGGGCATCGGCAGGGCCCGCCCGATGCGCCCGGTCGAGCAGACTAGCACCTGCTCTAGCGGCACAGCCTCCGCCGGGGTGGTGCCCAGCACGCGGGCACCCGCCGCAGCCATGGCGCGGGCGTCGGCCATGCCGGGCTCCCCGGTGCAGGCGTTAGCGTTGCCGCTGTTGACCACGATGACCCGCGCCACCCCTCCTGCGGCGCCGAGGTGCTCTTGGCAGAGCAACACCGGCGCGGCCTTGACGTCGTTGGTCGTAAAGACCCCCACGGCCGCCGCCGGGCGGTCACTCACCAAGACGGCCACATCCAGCCGCGTGGGATCCCCCTGCAGCCTGATGCCCGCCGCCGCCGCCCCACAGCGGAACCCGCGCACCTCCGCGAGCCCCGC
>DAIQNO010000237.1:0-4318 GCA_036788355.1 Opitutales bacterium
CAACACCGTGAAAAGGGACTCGTAGGTGTAGTTCTGGCTCGCGATGGTGGAATTCAATATCAGCGCACCCTCGACCTGATTCTCGCCCCACCGCTTGGCGGCGGTGCTGGAGTTTCCCCAGGCTACCGAAGTGCTGTTGACGGGCACGGCAGGGTCGCGCCCCAGACCGGTGCCCACCAAAGTCGCGGAAATCAACGCCGACTCGGTCGGCGCGTTGAGGAGTTGCACTGCCGAAACCGGCGGTGTTGCGGTCAGCCGGAAAACCTTGAGATCTACCCCCGGTGCCACCTGCTGAGGCGTAAAAGTGATGTCCCTCGCAAAGTAGGAGGAACCGTCGAAGGTCACGAAATCACGGCTGGTGACGTGGTTGGCGGTCAGCATGTAGCCAAAGCCGAGGTGGATGGCCGTGCCCGACTGGCTGGCGCCTCCAGAGTTCACCACTGCCGCCACCGCGTCGAACGGCAACCCGCCGCCGGGCGAAGTCAGGTTATCTGCGTTGGTCAGGCCAAAGTTGATGATCGCTCCCGCATGATTCAAAAAAAGGAACCCGAGGAGCGCCCCCAAAAATCTGACATTTTGGCGAGGACCAGCTTTCATCCCTTAATAATAGTCGGTTGTCACCCTCAAGACAAGCCTGCCTTTTCTCGGGAAGTGTTTTTTACCCTTTTCTTAA
The DNA here is from genome assembly GCA_036788355.1 of Opitutales bacterium. Classification (GTDB taxonomy): domain Bacteria; phylum Verrucomicrobiota; class Verrucomicrobiia; order Opitutales; family Cerasicoccaceae; genus DAIQNO01. The sequence goes on from DAIQNO010000237.1 coordinate 674, forward strand.
ACTATTTAGGGAAACTTGCAATTGAAGGCCGGTTGGTGATTTCCAAGGCTCCAGTATCGTCAATATGTAGTGGAGAAATACCACAAAAAACAACCCTTAATTGGGGTGTTACATTCAGGGGCATTGCTGAAGTCGATGTGAAGACCGGGTGGTGGCTACTCGGCGGCACCCCAGCGGGTGGTGAGCGGGTAAAAGATGAACATCGCTTTACCCACGATGTCCTTGCCGGGGACGTGGTTGTTGGGCACGCCTTGGAGCAGCTCTTCCGACGTGCGGCGGTCACGTTCATTATAGCCCCAGAAACGGCTGTCGCGGCTATTGTAGGAGTTGTCTCCCATCGCAAAATAATACCCCGGCCCCAAGGTCTGGGTGCCGCCTGGGGAGAGGAAGCCCGCTGCTTGGTAGCCACCGTGGGGCGGCTGCTGCTCAAAGTTCCGGCCAAAAGCCGGGGCGCCGGTTATGGGTTCCCCATTCCGAAAGAGGACCGGGGTGCGGATTTCGAGGGTGTCGCCGGGGAGGCCGACCAGCCGCTTGATGTAGTAGCTTTCCGACGGACTGCCGTCGGCCCGACGCTCCCCCGGAATGCGGTCGGTGCGGAAGACGATCGGGTCGCCGACTTCCGGTGGGGCAAAGTGGTAGGAGAAGCGATCGACAAAGAGCATGTCGCCGGTGGTGATGTCGAAGTCCAGAAGGAGGTCGCCGCGCTGTGCGGTGGTGCCGGTGTAGAGGCGGGTCTCGACGACCTCGGTGGGCCGACCGTCAGGGCCGCGCACCGTGACCATCGCACGGCCCACCTTGCCAACCTGCACCTCCGCCATCAGGGCCTGCTCGAGGCTGCTGGCTTCGGGGAAGTAGGTCTCGACGAGGACTTCATCGAGTCGGAAGTCTTGGGGCACGCGGATCGTCTGGTAGGTCACCGAGCCATCCGGTGCTTCGACGCCGAGCGTGTATTCCCACTCCACCTTGGGGAAAATGAACAGCGTGCGTCCGGCCACCGGGCGGAACCGCTCCAAGGGGGCGAGGTTGCCGGGGCCAGCCAGGGCGAAGCGGATGGGCACAAAGACCCGGCCCTCCGTCTCGGCTTTTAAGCGGTGGTTGACCGCGAACTCCGTCACCAGGCGCCACAGCCGCACCGGGGCTGCGGGGCGGCTCTCCCCAGCGGTTACGTCGTAGGTCTCGGCCAACATCCCGGCGTAGGTCGGATACATCGAGTTGGTGGGGATCTTAAACGGCTGGAGGAAGTAGGTGCGGACGGCCAGGGCGACAATCGCCGCGACAATCACCACCTCGATGTTCTCATTCCAGACGTGGAGCGGGTAGATGTCGCCGCCGTGCTTCCTCAGCAGTTGATCGGCCCGCACCCGCGCGTCGTGGAGTTCCTCCTGGGTGGCGGCGCGGGCGGCGGGCAGCAAGGCCCGCAACTCTGCCTCACAAGCCCGGATTTCGGCAACCACCTCCGGCGTAAGGCGGTCTAGCCGGTAATTCACGACCTTGCGGGCCAGCGAGGCCATCGCCTTGACCGACTCCCAGACCTCACGGCGGGCCTTGTTTTTCGAGAAAAATGGTAGCATTGAGTGGCGTTGCGGTGAAATTATCTCCTACGGGTGCGTTTTGGTTACCCTCGGGCACGTCGGTGTTCCCAGGCGGGGCCTGACTTGGAGGATCATGAAAGGGCCGAGGTCGCTTTGTCGAGGCTTCAGGACCGGTATTCAGAGGAACTCAACCCTAATCTTGCGGTGCGGGGAGCGATCGACGATGCTCTACGGATGAATTGGGAACAATGTGGGGCGATCGACCGTGACCCTGCCACGGTGAGCGGGGCTTGGGTCTTCCATGGGTCGAGGGTGCCCGTTCAGGCCCTCTTTGAGAACCTCGACGACGGGGCGACTATCGACGAATTCCTGCAATGGTTTCCGGGGGTGACCCGCGCTCAGGTCGAGGATGTCTTGCGATTTACCTCCTGCAGTCTCGCCTCCGCCTGATGAGAGTCCTTTTCGATCAAGGCGTTCCCGTGCCGCTACGTGCCAGCGTGCCAGCTGCGGTTGACACCTGTTTCGAGATGGGCTGGTCATCGTTGACCAACGGCGCACTTTTGGCCAAGGCCGAGGGTGCTTTTCACACTTTCGTCACGACGGATAAGAATCTCCGCTATCAACAGCCGCTTTCGACCCGCAAGATTGCCATCTTCGTGTTGCCGACTACGCGTTGGCCAAGGCTCAGGCCGCACGCGGAGGCCATCGGAAAGGCCCTCGTAATGCTGGAGCCCGGCGACTATCTTGAATGGAGGTTCCCAGAGGTATCCTAGTCGTCTGCGATCTAAGTCCGCCTCTCAAGTCAAGCCCCAACGGGGCGAAAGGTTGAAGCCCAGGGTGCAGCGAAGCGCAACCCTGGGTTTATCGGCCTTCAAGGTTCAAAGCCCTGAAAGGGCGACAGAACGATCGGCGGGAGAACCTGATCGAATCGGGTAAAATTGCGGGAGGTTGGTGCCTTCGAGGTGTCGTCCTTTCAAGACTTTGGTGGTATCACAATGCGTTTTTCCCAGGGTTGCGCTCCTGCGTCGCTCCACCCAGGGCTAGAACCTTGCGCCCCGTTGGGGCTGGTCGGCGTAAGCCGTTGATACGCCGCACCCAAATCGATGTCGGCCATCGCCTTTTACCCCGTCGAGGCTGGTTGAACTGTCAAATTAGTATACGAACTTAACTCGCTGGACACTAGGGTGGCGTGGACTTTGGTTTTTCGGCGATGGGCTTGCCGAGGGATGGTTTCAAAGAACGAGATGGAGGACACTCGTGTCGGCTCCCTCGGGCACGTTGGTGTTCCCAGGCGGGGGTCGGTCGGTGCTCCTGGTTAGCCGTCGATTTTCTCGTCGAGCCACGCCAGGAGGTCGGCTTCCGGGAGGCGGATCTGCTGAGTGGTGTCGCGATCGCGGACGGTCACCCCGGCTCCCTTTTCGAGGGTGTCGTAGTCGATAGTGATGCAATACGGGGTGCCGATCTCATCCTGGCGGCGGTAGCGGCGCCCGATCGCCCCGGAAACATCCCAGAAGCCGGGCCAGCGGCGGGAGAGGCGGTCGAAGATCCGGCGGGCGTGGTCCACCAGTTCCGGCTTATTCTTGGCGAGCGGGAAGACCGCGAACTTGAAGGGCGCGATGCGCGGGTGAAACTTCAGAAAGACGCGCTTTTCGGGCTCGCCCTTGTCGTTGGGCACCTCGTCCTCGGTGTAGGCCGCCGTCAGCACCGCCAGGAAGGTGCGATCGACGCCCAGGGAGGGCTCGATGACGTGCGGAACGTATTTCGCTGGCTCCACCTTGGCCTGCTTGCGGCCCTCGTCAAAGTATTCCATCGACTTGCCAGAGTGGGTCTGGTGCTGGGTCAGGTCGTAGTCGCTACGGCAGGCGATGCCCCAGAGTTCCTGCACGCCGTGGGGAAAGGCGAACATCAGGTCGGTCGTGGCCTGGGAGTAGAAGGCGAGCTTATCCTGCGGGTGGATGTCCTCAGAGACCATGTTTCGGGGGATGCCGACGCTCACCAGCCAGTCGATACAGGTGTCGATCCACTCCCGGTGCAGCGTGCGCCAATCCGCATCCGGGGCGATGAAGTATTCAATCTCCATCTGCTCAAACTCGCGGCTGCGGAAGATAAAGTT
>DAIQNO010000238.1:0-3205 GCA_036788355.1 Opitutales bacterium
GCTCACGAAAACTTGGCCTTTGCCCGGTGAAGGGACCGCAGCGGAATTGGCCGAACTTTGCCGAACTGGAGCCATCGGACTATACTCCTACAACCCCTACGCCTCGGGCCGCGAAGCAGATAACTGTGTCACCTGGGGCACCCGACGCATCCGGAAATTTGCTGGCGAGTCCACTTTGCAATATGTTAAAGATGGTAGAATAAAACACATGGTCAGCCAATTCAAGGGCGAGCCATTCCCCGAGCAAAACCCTCACCCAGACTCACCTGATGGAGTTCACTATCAAAGTATTTGAAGCCAACAAAATTGGTTTTTTCGTCGGATTCAAAGAGGAACCCAGCCGATCGCTCTCAATTTCGCGAGAGACTGGCTGCATTCTGATAACGCGAACCACGCCCGGCCACGGTGAAATCACTACCGCTGCCGGGCCAGAACAGTTTCACTCCTTCGGCTTCCTCAGCGAAAAGCCCGACCACTTCCGCTGTGACCTTTTTCTAAAAACTAGCTCCGGGCGGCTCCACAAGACCCTCCTCGGCTCGGCTCCTATCGCACTCCTACCGGAAGGGGTCGCTTGGGTGATCGAAGTCTCGGAACACCTGCAGTTTAAGGGAGACCTGGTTCGCAACGGTCAGGATGTCACTCAAAGTCGCGAGAAAATCGAGCGATCGCCGTCGAAGAGCCAACTCGATGGCTTGGAAACTTTATACAAAAACGAGGTGCTCCAAAAGATGGTGGCCCAACCTCGCGCCCGGTCGGCATCCACCGACTCCTACCTCGAAGACCTTCTTACCCCCCCTGAGGCCCTCCGCGGACTCGGGACAAGGTCTTGGCACAAGTTGACGGAAGTGATGAATCTTGTCTCCGGCCAACTGGCGACAACGGAGACCAGTGCTCATTTCTTGGCCGACCTAGACCCCACCACCGCGACCCGCATCTTCGCGGATCGACACGGACAGAAAGCCAAGTTCCCCTCCTCGCGGAACCTTTATCAATGGAAATACGCCGACATGCTGCTGAGAGGCGGCATCGCTGGGAACTACTTCCAACAAAACCCTGCGGCAACCCGCCCCGCGGCAACCTCACCTTTGAACCGCCAACGCTCTCATGAAGCTCTCCCTTGCTGACTTTTACCGCGACATGCGTGAACAGCGCATCGTGCTGGCCTTCCTCGGGGTCTTTTCCCAGGAAATCATGGTCGAGTGCCGCAACATCATCACCGATCGCCAGCAGATCGACCAAAACGTCCTGCTGGTGCTAACTAGCGTCTTCGTCGAGTTGACGGAAAACATCCTGCGCTACTCCGCTGAGCGGGAAATCCGCGAGGGTAAGTCGCGCGGTGTCGGCATCGTGGTGGTGCGTGAGACCCCGACCAGCCTGACCGTGGCCTCTGGCAATCGCAGCACCACCGAAGCCGGGAAGAAAATGGTGGACACCTGGGCCCACCTCAACCAGCGCAGCAAAGACGAGCTTCGCCAGATGTATCGCGACCAGCGCCGGGCCGCCCGCGAGGAAAACGCCCTCGGGGCGGGCCTCGGGCTCATCGAGATTGCCCGCCGGGCCGTCTTACCCGTGCAGTGCGACTTTACGCCATCCGATGACACCCACGGCTTCGTCTCGCTCGAAATCACCATCGCCAAGTAAACCCTGACCTCCGCCATCTCTCTCGACCGCCCGCCTCTGGCCACCACTTTCCGCCCCGACGCCGTCATTTCGCCGTCCAGAACTCACGCCATACCCGCTACACCAGTGCCTCCCTCACTTTCCCTACCTCGCCTGGAACTCAAGGCCACCAACGCCACCCCCGCCATCCTGCTCGACCCCGCAAGCGGGCACCTCAGCATCACGGGCGACTCCTACCCGGAAAACGTGGCGGCCTTCTTTATGCCCGTGCTCGAAGCCCTCCGCCAGACCCTGGAGGTGGTGCCGAAGCTAACCGTCGATTTTCGCCTGACCTACTTCAACACCAGCAGCGCGAAGTTGTTTTACGACCTCTTCGTCCTCCTCGAAGAAGCCTCCCAGACCACGGAGTTGGAGATCAACTGGCACTACCAGGCCAACGACGAGATGATGCTGGAACACGGTGAAGACTACCAGCTCGACTTCAAATTGCCCATCAAGCTCTGTGAAATCCCCTGACGCCTCCCACGCTTCCGACCTTTTCCTAAAGACTGAACCTCTGTGAAACCCGGCACCCGGCGCCTCGAATATGAACGCATCTACCAGACCGAATTTCTGGTGCTGGAGCGGGCGCGGGCCACCGACCGCACCCAGCTAGATCCCACAGAACTGCGACGCGAGTTCGGCAGCCTGACCCACGCCTTCGAAAGGCTCCTGCGGCAAGCCGTCCGCCTGACCTACACCGGCGACAAGATTGAGCAGCAGCTCCTGGACGTTCAGCAGAACCTCAACGCCAAGATCCAGGAAATCGAGGCCCTCAATAAGGATCTTCACCAGCTCAACAACGAAAAGACCGAATTTCTCGAAATCCTCTCGCACGACCTCCGCAGCCCGCTCTCAGCCGTGCTCACGGTGCTTTCCCTGCTGCGGACAGAAGGCCACGACCTAGCGCCCGAGACGGTCGATGAGCTGCTGGCCACCTCGATGGAGTCGATCGACGGAGCCACCAGCCTGATTGAAAACATCCTTGAGGCCTCCCAGGTTGAACTCGGCCAAGTTTACACCGAACTCAGCTCCCTGGACGTGGTGGCCCTGCTCGGCAAGCTCGTCCAGCGCTACCAGCCGATGGCCGCCGCCAAGCAGATCACCCTGGAACCACCCGCCACCTCCGGCACGATCATGGCCTGGACGGACGAGCAGAGCTTTAGCCGAATCCTCGATAACCTTCTGACCAACGCCATTAAATACACCCCCCTGGGCCGCCGGGTCTGGGTGTCCCTGTCCGTTCAAGATCACGAAGTGACCTGTGAAGTCGGCGACGAGGGCCCCGGCATCAGTGCGGACGACCAAGCCAAGCTGTTTCAGAAATACCAGCGCCTTTCCGCCCGACCGACCGGCAAGGAAACCTCCATCGGCCTCGGATTGGCCATTGCCAAGGGCCTGGCCGAGCAGATTGGTGCCTGCCTGTGGTGCGAAAGCAAGCTCGGCCAGGGCAGCCGCTTTTGCCTCGCCCTCCCGCTGGCGGCAGCCGACCATCGCGGCCCCCGAAACCCCCACCTCACCTCCGCCGCCGCTCCAGAGCTTAACG
>DAIQNO010000238.1:3215-4280 GCA_036788355.1 Opitutales bacterium
CCCCCGGAATCCTGACCTGACAACCCCGCTGGTTCCAGAGCCGACAGCGGCGGTCGAGCCACCTTCGGCACCGGAATCGCCGCCCGAGGACACCCAGAACGGGCTGCCGCCAACCGCCCAGGCCGCCTCCGCAGTTTCCTAGTAGGGCTCGAGCACGAAAAAGAACACCCACGTCAAGCCCGCTACCACCAAAGCCGGCAGAGCCACCACGCTAGCCCACGAAATCCCCGCCAGCGGCCCGAAAAACAACACCCAGCCCATCAACACCCCCACCCCCCCAAGCACCTTCAGGTAGTCGCTCATCCGGCGTGAACCCCGCCGCTGCCTCGCAATCAACGCCAAGTCCGCCTCGGTAAAGTCATCCGCCCCGCCGAGCTGCGCGGCCCGACGATTAACCCCCAACCAATCTTCCACCCGGTTTTCCACCGGTAAGTCACGTTCATTGACCCGATCAAACTCCGTCGCCCCTAAGTTGAGCGGACTCCGATGCAGCAGATCCGTGATCCCCGCCAGCTCTGCCCGACGCCCCAGCGGCAGCCAGACGGACTCCCCGCCGCAGGCCACCAGGGTCTCCGCATGCACCCGACGCTCCTCGGCGAGCTGGCGCAACTGCACGAAGTCCAGCGGCCCGACCGGAGTCTCGGGATCAGTGTCAAAAAGCACGTAGTATCCGTTGAGCATCTCACCCTGATCGTCACTGGCCTTCACTGATCGTCACTGAGCGACGGACTTTCCGTTCCTAAAATCTCTGAAACCCGCCAAGGAGATGCCTCAGGCCAGCCCAATCAGCCGAGAAAACCTCCATTATTCAAAGTTGAGGTAACCCAGGATCGTCGATTCGCCAATTCGGGCGGCTCGATTTTTCAGAAAGCCCCCACCAGAGGGTTTCGGAACCCTGAGAAAATGGGCTTAAGCCTCCCCAACGGAATCCCAGTTTTTCCCAGTCCTCAGAGGCACCGTGCGAGCGGCCCCGCAGCCCTCCCGGAGGGTGAAACTACGGGAGCGTGCCCTAGAAAGCGTCACTCAGACGAAAGCCAGCGGACGCCACGGGAGGGCTTCTAACTT
>DAIQNO010000239.1:0-4269 GCA_036788355.1 Opitutales bacterium
TAGGTCAGGGTGCCGGAACGACTCACCACGCCAATTTTGCCAGGGGTCGCAATGTATCCCGGCATAATGCCGATGTTGCACTGCCCTGGCGTCATAATGCCGGGGCAATTCGGCCCAATCAGCCGCGTCCGCCCCTTGGCCTTCACCAGCGCATCCTTCACCACCGCCATATCGCGCACCGGAATCCCCTCCGTAATGCAGATCACCAACTCGATCTCCGCGTCGATCGCTTCGAGAATCGCATCCGCCGCAAAGGGCGGCGGGACATAAATCACCGAGGTATTGGCCCCCTCCATCTCCACCGCCTCGTGTACCGTGTTGTAAATCGGCAGCCGGTCGTTCCACTGCGTCCCCCCTTTTCCGGGCGTCACCGCCGCAACAAAGTTCGTGCCGTATTCCAGATTCTTCGAGGCGTGCAGGCTACCGTAGTTGCCCGTAATCCCTTGGCCGACGACCCGGGTGTGACGATTGACGAGAATGCTCATGGAACTAGAATGAGAAATGGTTAAGCGTATTGAAACTCGGTGAAGGTGGTTGCGGAAAAAGAAAGCTCGGCTGGTTGCAAGGCGTGAGAAAGTCGCCAGAACCGAGACCTAGCCCACTGCCGCAACGATCTTGCGGGCACCGTCGGCGAGGGAGTCCGCCGCAATAATATCCAGCGTGCTGGAGGCCAGCAGAGCCTTGCCTTCGGCACTTTCGCTGCCTTCGAGACGCACCACCAACGGAACGTTTAGGTTTACCTTTTTCGCGGCGGCCAGGATACCGGTAGCGATGGTCTTGCAGCTCATAATCCCCCCGAAAATGTTGACCAAAATACCCTTCACCGCCGGGTCGCTGAGGATGATCCGGAAGGCGTTTTCTACCTGTTCCGCGTTAGCACCGCCCCCCACGTCGAGAAAGTTCGCGGGACTCCCGCCAAAGTGCTTAATGATGTCCATCGTGGCCATCGCCAGGCCCGCCCCGTTGACCAAGCACGCAATATTACCCTCCAGCGCGATGTAATTCAGGCCCCATTGGCTCGCCTCGACCTCACGAGGGTCTTCTTCGTCCTTGTCGCGCAAGGCCGCCACTTTCGGCTGCCGATAGAGCGCGTTTTCGTCGAAGTTCACCTTGGCATCCAGGGCCAGGATGTCACCCGCTGGCGTCTTGACCATCGGATTAACCTCCACCATCGAGCAATCCCGCTCCGTAAAGAGACGGAAAAGCCCCGTGATGAGCTGGTCGAACTGCGCCAACTGCTGCTTTCCGCTCAGACCCAAGCCAAAAGCCAGGCGCCGCTTTTGGTAGGGCTGCAAGCCTGCCACCGGATCGACATGCACCCGCAAAATCTTCTCCGGACTGTGTTCCGCAACCTCTTCGATGTCCACGCCGCCCTCCGTCGAGGCAATAATCACTGGCTTGGAGACCGCCCGATCCAGCAGAATGGCCAGGTAGTATTCATGGGCGATGTCCACCGGCTCCGCGAAATAAACGGTTTTCACCAGTCGGCCCGCTTCGCCAGTCTGCTTGGTTACCAAGGTGTTCCCCAACATCCGTCCTGCCGCCTCCAGAGCCTCTTCGCGAGAGTGACAGACTTTGACGCCGCCCTGATAGCCATCGGTAAAGGTGCCCTTACCGCGGCCCCCCGCATGAATCTGGGACTTTACCACCAAAGCCCCCGAGGACAGCTTGGCAACCGCCGCCGCGAAGCCCTCAACCGATTGGGCTTCAGCGCCCTTTGGGCTTGGAATCGAAAACTCCTCAAAGAGAGCCTTGGCTTGATACTCGTGGATGTTCATGGCGTCGTAGCTGAAAGAAAAAATCGAGAAGCGAAAAGGTGACCCACGCTCCTAGGTGGTGCTGATAGGAAGCCCGTTTCTGACCTTAGGTGTCAACCGGAAACGCCCTTAATTCGGCAATTTATCGACGTTTTTCAGGGCGTGCCGAATCCGGAACCTGGGATGACCGAGAATGCCGCGAGTGCCCCCGTCCGGTTGACCTCGCGATGTAGATCCACTTCGGCCGGAAGCGCAACCGGCGGCCACAAAAAAGCGGCAGACCGGGGAGCTTTACGCTCACCGAGTCTGCCGCCGGAAAGGAACCTTTCTGGGGATTTAGGCGACTCCGCCGACCATCCTAAGCCGTGTTTTTCTCATCAGCCCATGTCTCAGTCAGGAACTTAATCTTTAGAAGAAGTAGGAGAACTTCATTTCCCACTCCCGGCCCGGAGCCTTGGTAGACTGAGTGCCAGCCGCAAAGAACGGGTCGGCAGCATAGAAGTGATCCTGCTCGAAAACATTGTCGATCGAGATGGAAGCCTCCCACGCGTCGCCATACTTGTAAAAGACCCGTGCGTTCACCACCACGGTGCTGTCGTAACGGACCGTCCGCTCCCAGTTGGCGTAGTAAGCATCGCTCCAGACTGCCCCCATCGAGGCACCGAGGCCGAAGGGGAACTGGTAGATCGCGGTCACCTTGACCTCGGTCTCCGGAGTGCCCGGGACTACGTAGTCCGGGTTGAAGGTGTCCACCAGGATGTTGGTGCCGCTGGTCGCGCTGTAGAGCCCACCGCTGGCCGCTGCACCACGCTGAGCACTGCCCTGACCTCGCGCCAACTCCTCGCGGGTGATATTCCCATCCGCAATCAACGAGCCGAACCCTGGATCTTGCAGCTCAAACGGAGCCACCCGGAAGCCAGGGGCTTCCTTCTGGGTCACCGTCTGCGCCCCGAAGGAGGCAATCACCGTCAGCCCTTCAGCAAATTTCGGCTGGTAGATGGCTTCCAACTCGAAGCCCTTGCCCTCCAGCCCCACGGTTTGAGTCGCCCCGGTGTTGCCCGCCCGGATATTGCGGCTCTGCTCCCACAGGTATCCCGCTGCGGTGACGAAGAGGGTATCCTCCAGCAAGCTGGCCTTGAGCCCGATCTCATAGGTCTCGGCGCGGTTGTAGTTATTATCCGGCGTGACTTGCACCGTGCCCACTTGGTCAGGCTGGTAAGAGAAACCGTAATAGAAGTTGCCATACAGATTTACCGTGCCCACGTCTTCATCCTTAAAGATAGTGAAAACCGGGTTGCTGGCCACGTTCATGTAACTGTTGCTCTGCTTTACGTAGTTCGCAGGATTGGTCGCCGAATTGATGCCGTAAAGGGTCTCAAAGTCCTTGGCGTTACCCACTGAAGCGTAGATGTGGTCAAACCGGACTTGGTTCACCCAGCGGAACCAGTCCGTGGGTTGCAAATCACTGATGGCGAAGGAGCTGAGGATGTGGACGTCGGACTGCCGACCATTGCCGCCGGTGCCACCAAAGCCGCCATCCCAGAAGGTCTGACCTTGGGGGCCAGCTTCGATCCGAGAATTGGCCGAAATGGTGTCTTGAGAAATGTCGCGACGGGGGAACGGCTCCGTCCAAAAGTCCTGCAGAATCTTCGCGTAGTTAAACTTGTATTCCACCCCTGAAGTGAGGGTGTGCTCCAGCCCAGCGATATCCGCACCAAAGATCGCGGAGAGGCGGGTGTTGATCAGGAATTGATCCGCATAGACGGAGTAACCGTAGGAAGAAAGCTTTCGCGTTTCCAGCCAGTCGATGAGGTTTTTCCACTCCAGGGTGACATCGGGGTTGACGTTGTTGACCACGTCCATGAACCAGACGAAGTTTTTCGAGTCGGCAAAGTCAGACTCGTCCGCCAACACCTGGTCGCCCTCGATAAAAGTCGTGAAGACGCGGCCGTCATCTGCGGTGCCCACAATGCCATCGGCACCCACCAGATACAGCGGGGTGTAAACGAGGGCCTGTTGCACCCGATCCGGGCCGATCAGGTTGGCGTTGGCGATGCCAAAAGCCCCTCCCACTACCGGGCTAGCCGCGGTAACCACCCCGACATTGTCCACCGCATAGGAAACGTAAACGGCATCCCGGCCGAGGGTCTGACCAGCGAACGGATCCGTGCCACGCCCCGTGTAGAGGTCATTGAAGTTGGCCCCCACGGCCGCCGCTGGCGTGATCGAGCCGCTAGCGACGCTCAAGTCGATCAACTCCGCACGCTTGCCGGCCGATAGCGTCGCCGCTTGCTCGGGCGTGATTGTCAAGGCGAACGCGGGGTTATAGGTGCGGAAGGCGGAACCGACGAAAGTGAATGGAATGGCCCGACGATCCGCGAAACGAGGATCGTTTTCTGAAAGGATCAGGGCGGATTCCCCGGTGACGTATTGCCCACTGCTGATTAACTGCGGGGTGAGGCGGTTCCAACCCGCGTTCTCATTGGAGTTGAACTGAAAGAACTCAGCCCCG
>DAIQNO010000240.1:0-4266 GCA_036788355.1 Opitutales bacterium
CGGTGCCCGAGAGCTTCGACGGGGGCGGTGGGTAAATTGGTGGCTTGCGGCAGGGCCTTCCAGGAACCCTGCATTGCGATCCGCCTGGGGGCGTCCTACGGACGGAAGAATATCACCGTGTCACGCAAGCCTATGGAAGATTCCCGTGACTCCGGAGGTCTGTCAAGCGATGATCGTGTCATCCCGCAGGGCGACCGGCGTTGGCGTGCTAAATCTGAAATCCCGGGGGCGGGGCATTTTCGGAGGCGAACTTGCGAAGCTGGCCGGCGAGCTGGTCGCAGCGCATCACAATGGCCTCCAGGTGGCGCCGGGCGGCCTCGGGGTGATCGAGGCACTGCTGGCATAACTCCGCGTTTCCGCGAAAAACGAAGATGGCCCCGTTGACCTCGTGAATCAAGGCTTGGAGATCACGAGGGGCGTCGTCGAGCGGAGTCATGGGCGCGGTCGGGTAGCCGTGGGTATCGGTCTCCTGACGCTTTAATTTAGCTGCGGTAAGCATTTCAGGTCAAGATTCAGTAAAAACTCGCTGGACGCCGCTGTTTTTGGAGGTTCCGAGACGGAACGACACCTGGATGATGATCCTGCCAGTGGCTGATCGGTTCCTTTGAAGGGTCGAGAGACGGCAGGGAAACCCCCGAAACGTCAGAGTGCAGGGACTTGGTTTTATCGCGTCGAAAAAGTTCTCGGGTTAACCTCGATGGTGAGGCGGTCGGCATTTTTTGAAAAGCTGGGGTCTAGGCCCTACAGTCTTGCGAGGAGTTTTGGCCTCCGTTGAACCGTGGAGAATGGCGGGAATTGTTACGGATGGGTGACATAAGGGGCCTTTTGGCGTGGAATTAGGCAAAGTTCTAGGGTAGTTTACCCAAGTCGGCGGTGCGTTGCGGGTTCCGATTAAACACCGAAAACTGGAACCTTCTTCTGAACCGCTGATGAGCCGGGATGCCGCCATCGGAGCCGTGAACCTCCTTTACCCCAAGATCCACTGCCGGTTGGCGGCCCCGGTAGCTAGATCGGGAAATAGACCCTCTTTACCCGCTTCAGCATTTCAGGCAGCCCGATCGTAAAACGCACTTAAATTGTCGTTTCCGAGCCGTGCCGAAAACCCATCTCGTCTTTGCCCGAAAAGTCCATAACCTCTAACCCATGCGTGAAAAAATGAGTCCTTTTTTACCCCTTGAAGTGGCCGTATTGTGCTTAATTGGCTCGTTCAGCACTGCCCGCCCGGTGAGCGCCGAAGTGGAGCGTCCTCCGACTCGCGTAGAGATCCAGTCGTTGTTGAGGGAGGAGGCGTCGGCGGTGGGTCTAAATCCGGATTTCGTGGTGGCGATCTGCTTTGCGGAGAGCAGTTTTAACCCGGCGGCGGACTCGGGTTATGCGCGTGGGCTGATGCAGGTCTCGCACATTGCCTGGCGGCAGGTGCGGCGAGATTCCTGGGATTATGCTTACGATTGGCGCGAGAATATCCGGGCGGGGGTGGATTACCTTGTCTGGTGCCGGGCCTATCTGAACGACCGTGGGCAGTTTAGCTACGCGAACCTGGCGGCCGCTTACCGGTTTGGCCCGGTGGCACTCCAGCGGGCGGGTTTTGAGGTTGGCAGGCTGCGGACTTGCCCGAATGTGACCTATCGGCTGCTTTTGGCCGGCCAGACCAAGATCGAGATTTGAGGAACGGGCCTGAGCCGATCTTCAGTGATCTGGAGGTCTTTGCACCGGGGGCTCCCGTCGGTGCTGGCCGTTGAGGTTAGGAGGTTATCGGCGGGGTGCGGCGGTGTCCTTATTTTGAGCGTAGATCGCAATTTTCACTTTGCCTGCTTTGGTGCGTGGCTTTGGGCTCGCCAGATGGTCGCCAGTAAGGTGATTGTCGGGAGATGCCGGAGCTGGGAATGGACGGGGCGCAGTTGGTTCTCGCGCTGTGCGCGGGGCTGGGGTTGAGCGCGGCGGCGGGGTTTCGCGTTTTTGTGCCGTTGCTGCTGATTGCGTTGTCCGAAAAACTGAATCTGGGGCTGCCGGTGCCGGTGGGGGAGGGTTTCGAGTGGATCACGTCGTGGCCAGCGATCATCATGCTGAGCGCGGCGACGTTGGCCGAGGTGGCCGGTTACTACCTTCCGTGGGTCGATAATCTGCTGGATTCGATCGCGACCCCGGCGGCGTTGGTCAGCGGGACGTTGGTGACCGCGGCGATTCTGCCGGAGATGCCGGAGGCGGTGCAGTGGGTCACTTCGATTATCGTTGGCGGTGGGTCCGCCGGGATGGTGCAAGGGGCGACGGTGCTGGCTCGGGCGGCTTCGACGGCGACGACCGGGGGGGTGGCTAATCCGGCGGTGTCTACCGGCGAGGCGGTGGGGGCGGTCGCCACCGGTCTGCTGGCAATGGCCATTCCGTTTATTTTGGCCGGTGTGCTGCTGCTGCTCTTTATCTGGATTGCGCGGTTGCTCTGGAAGCGTCTGGCGCGAAAAAAAGATTACCGGCGTTTGGATCCGCCTGAGAGAGGCGGGGGCGGGCCCACAAGGCCACCGGAGGGAACCGGTCGCTAAGGGCCACTTTGCGGGACGTCCGGCGTTATGATGGAGAGCTTGGGCGGCGACGGTCGTGGGGTTGGGTCGGCATGAAGCGGGGTTTTCCGGACAGGGTTGCAGTGGGATTTTAGTGTGGCGATGAAGGGTGACGAGGCAGGGGGGAGCCCATCGGGGGGCGAGGCGTCGTCGCTGGCCGCAGATGGGGAGTCGATGTCGTGGTGGAAGGCGCCGGCTTGCTATGGGTTAGCGTTCGCTTTTACCAACGCGATGACCTGGATGATCGTGCTGGGGACGCCGCTGGTGCTATTGTGCGAGGCACTGGGGTGCTCGGCGGCCCAGGTAGGGCTGGCCTACGCCGCGGTTTTTTTGGC
Organism: Opitutales bacterium; assembly: GCA_036788355.1. Classification (GTDB taxonomy): domain Bacteria; phylum Verrucomicrobiota; class Verrucomicrobiia; order Opitutales; family Cerasicoccaceae; genus DAIQNO01. Next base: position 2,888 of record DAIQNO010000240.1, read on the forward strand.
GTTGCCGGTGCAGGTGTTGGCGACGGCGTTGCTGCCGCGCTGGGGCTATCGGCGCCAGGTGTTGATCGCTTGGACGTGGCGGGCGATTTTTCTGATAACGCCGTTGGCACTGGCCTGGTCAGCCCCGGAGAATCCCCCTCGGTGGATGCCGGTGGTGATGATCGTGAGCACTTTTGCGTTCTGCTTTACGCGGGCCATCGGTTCCTCCTGCGTTTTTCCTTGGATGTGCACAATCATCCCGCAGCGTTGGCAGGGGCAGTTTTTCGCGGGTGAGCAGGCGGCGGCGGGGATTTCCGGGATGTTGACGATGACGCTGGCGGCGGTGTTGCTGGCGCAGTTTGAGATGTGGACGGGCTTTGTGATGGTCTACCTTTTCGCGTTGTTGGGCAGTGCGACGGCGGTGTGGAGCCTGTATCGGCTGCCGGATGGCCCAAAGCCGCAAGGTATCAACCTGCGGATGATCGTCACCAGCGCGTTGCCGCTGTGTCTGCGGCCAGGGCGATTTCGGCATTATCTAGCGTTGTTGCTGGCGATGGCCTTGGTCAATAACGCCTACGCGCCGTTTTCGACGTTGTATCTGCGTTCGGTGGCAGAGTGGAGCCAGTCGTCGATCTTGTTGCTGGCCAACGCGCAGGTGGCGGGCAGCATTTTGGCGGCGTGGTTTCTCCGGCAGATTGCAGACCGTTTCGGGGCGCGTCCGTTGATGTTTTGGTCGTTGCTGGGTTACGTCTTGGTCTATGGGGGGTGGCTGTTGGTGGTAGTGGCCGGGGCGGGGGTGCCCGGGTGGGTGATAGCGTTATTGAGCGCGCTGGGGGGGGCGTCCAGCACGTTGGCCCACCTGAGCAATCTGAGTTATTTCCCGAGCTTGAGTGATGCCGATCAGCGGCCTTACGTGACGAGCCTGCTGACTTCGATCACGGGGTTGATCGGGGGTGCTTCGCCGATCATCTGGGGGTATTTTTTGGGTGGGGCCTCGGGTTCGGTGAGTCCGGAGCGGCTGGCACTGTTTTTTGGGGTGGCTGCGCTGATGCAGGTGGCACTGATTTATCCTCTGTGGCGGTTGCCTCCGCCGCCGCTGCTGGGCACTTGGCCGAAGTTCCGAGGGATTGAGCTGTTGCGCCCGCATCGCACGTTTCACCACACGGCAGCTCCCTTTCGGCTGACGCGGGCGCCGTTTTCCCGGAGTCCCGGTAAGCCCCCGGCGGGGAGCGCAATCAGCGGCGGCAGCACCAGCCCGGACTCTCCCCTCGCTGGTGTCGGGGAAAAACGCCCATCGCAGGCCGCCGGAAAGCCGTCCGCTGTAGAGAAGCGTGGGGAGTGAGGCTGCCAGGCGTGGTAAAGGAGGTGCTCACCTGGTCGGTGCAATGCTTCTGGTGCGA
>DAIQNO010000241.1:0-4253 GCA_036788355.1 Opitutales bacterium
AACGATGTCCCGAGGCCATCCAGCAACGCAAAGCTCGATAGACTGGCCCGTCCGGACAGGTCAGCGACCAGCTCCGCCGGCTCCCGCAGGCGGAGTGGAGCCGAGTCGCCCAGCCCCAGTTCCATCGACTCCAGTCGGAACGTGGCCACCTGATCGATCACCGACAACGAGCTGGCAAAACTCAGCTCCAGGTCGGCAGAGGTCGCGCGAAAATCGAAGTTTTCGAGCGAAAAGGTCAGGTCGGCCAGTGAAAGCTTTTTTTCGGGGTCGAGAAGCACCTCCAGCCCGCCCTGGCGACCATCCCAGGCAAGTTGCAGTGCTAGCGGGCGCAGGCCGGCGGCCTCGACGTTGATGGCCTCCAGGGTGCCTTGATGCTCGATGTTTTCCAGTGGCCCCTTGGCGGAGACGGTGGCCGTCAGCCCGTCTAGCGCTACGGTTCCGCCAGAAAGTGCGGCTGCCGTCGCTGGCTGGATTTCTAACTTGCCCTCAAAGACTTCTAGCTGGCGCTCCCTGAGGTCGATCCGGGCATCGAAAAGCCCCTCGGAACCGTCCGCAAAAACCACCGACGCATCGTCGATCGTGGCCATAGGAAAGTCCAGTTGAGCTTTCATCCGCGCCCGATCGAGGGCCACAGCTCGCCATTGGAAGTCATCGACGTCCATTTCGGCCCGGAGAAATGGCATCGGTGCGTCGTCGCGCCGACGCACCTCAGCGAGTCCTGCCACCGTGCCCACCAGCCCCTCGATGAAGGGTTGCGCCCCTAGGTCAGCCGAAAAATTGAACTGCGTGGTGGTGACCTTCCGCCAATCCTTAAAGGGCACCGCCAGGGGGTCGCGGAGATTGGCCTGAGCGTAGGGCGCGGAGGCAGTAAGCTCTTGCACCGTCAGGCCGGTAAGGTCGCCATCTATCACCAATCGGAACTCTGCCGCCGGGCTGGTGGCTCCTGAAAGGTCGAGCTGGTAGCGGTTTCCATCCCACAGCGCCCGGAGGTTGACGCGAGCACCCTGGTAGTAGGGAAGCCCCAGCTCGGAAGGACTGAAAGTAAAATCATCGACCGCCAACGTCGCCTCGGCGGGGATTGCGCCCGAAGCGGCCCACTGAGCGGAAAAAAGCACCGGATTGGCCTTCCAGCTAACCTGCCCAGTCACCCCCAAGATCGGCTCCGTAGCGGGCTGTTCAGGAGCCAGAGCCACCACCAGGCCACCGCGAGTCTCATAACGCGGAACCTCCCAGGTCAGTTCAAAATCGCCATTCTCGGCAAAGACACCGGTCGCTGAAAGCGCTCCGAGGAGTGACTCCTCGTTGATTTTAGCCGCAAAACCGCTCGCATCCGCACTGAAGCTTTCCACCACCACGATGTAGCTGGCAGCTTCTGCGGCACGCGGCGGCAGCTCCACGGTGGCTTTGACGCGCCGAAGCTGAATCGTCGCCTTGGACTGCTCGACCAGCATCAGCGCGTCGAGAACGCTCCGATACAGTGCCGGGAACTCGGGGGCATCTTGCTCCGGCTTCGGGTCCGGCGACGAGCGGAGGCTCACCCGGAGATCGGCGTCCTCGATCAACAACACCTGCGGCTTATCTCCGCGAAAAAGAAAACCCCAGGCTGCTCCAACGGGGCTGGGAAAGGCTACTACCCCAATCTGACCCTCAACCCCGAGATCAGGGCGCGAAATCTGGACATCATTGAGCCCCAGCAGGCCGTCCTCGCGGACTTCGTAGCTGGCAAAAGTCGCTCCTTGATCTTGAACCACCGGGCGAATCACCGCACCCAGCCACCAAGGGAGCGTCAGGATCGCCACGAGGCTGATGACCAGCACCGCCGCCAGAGCAATCCCCGTCCATTTTAGAAATACCCAAAGACGCTTCACCCGGGTAGGAAAAGCGTTTTCGATCAACGGTGGCAATCACGAACCGGCTTGCCAGGCTCCGTGACTGCATCGACCCAAGGACTCCTTCAGATCGAGGTGCAGATGTGGTCGGCTAGACCGTATTCGATCGCCTCTTGAGCGTTGAGATAGAAATCGCGATCGGTGTCTTGCCGAATCCGCTCGATCGGCTGCCCAGAAGCCTCAGCCAGCACCCGATTGAGTTCCTCGCGGATTTTTTCCATCTCCTGGGCCTGGATGTTGATGTCCACCGCCGGGGCCACAATGCGCCCCATAATCAGCGGTTGGTGGATCAGCACCCGCGCATGGGGAAAGAGAAAGCGACGCCCCTTGGCGGCCCCGCACAACAAGATTGAGCCCATGCTCGCCGCCATCCCATCGACCACGACCTTGATCGGTGAGGAAATCAGCTTCATAGTGTCAAAAACCGCCATCCCCGCCGTGATTGAACCGCCGGGCGAGTTGATGAAAAACGTAATTTCTTCGCCGGGCTTTTCCTGCTCCAGATAAAGCAACCGCGCCATGATGTCTTCCATCGATTCATCATCGACCTGGCCCCACAGAAAGATCTTCCGCTGTTCCAGGAACTTCCGGTCCATCATTGAGCGGACGCCCATCGAGGTCGATTTATTGCTGTTTTCGTCGTTACAATCCGGCATAAGCCCTCCAGTTGACCACAATTCCCGCCAAGGTCAACCGTTGCTTTGACTTCCCGTGCACCCCTGCGACGAGCAAAGCCTCAGCGCTCACCCTTCTTGAACTGCGATTTTGCATTGAAAGCGCCCTCATTTCCGCCAGTCTCCGAAGCATGTCGCCTCTCGGAGCCACGTTGATGCCAGAACCTTCGGTCAGCCCGGCTCAGAGCCCGCTCGGGTGGGAAGTATCGCCCGACACACCCTCCGACCGCAGCCTCACCGGACAGAAACCCAGCACCCACGGTATCGACGTGGGCTCCGAGTTCCGTTTCGGGACGACTATGGCGCGAGCCGTAGCTTGGTTGCGAAAGTGCCAAGACCCACAGGGTTTCTGGGTTGGGCGACTGCAGAGCAACTCCTGCATGGAGGCCGAGTGGGTGCTGCTCCAGCACGTCCTCGGACTGCCCCCGGATCCCAAGCTGCCCGGCGTGTTGAGAGCCCTTTGGAGGGAACGACGCCCAGACGGTTCCTGGGCCGTCTATTTCGGGTCACAAGGCGGCGACATCAACACCACCGTCGAGGCTTACACGGCACTGCGCGTTGCCGGGGTGCCCCGAACCGACCCCCGGATGGTGCAAACCCGACAATGGATCCTCGACCACGGGGGACTCAAGGCCGTCCGAAACTTCACTAAATACTGGCTTGCCCTCCTCGGGGAATGGCCGTGGGACGAGGTCCCCGCCCTCCCTCCAGAGTTGATCTTTATCCCCCAGTGGGCACCGTTCAATATCTACCGCTTTGCCTCCTGGGCTCGCGGCACCATGCTACCGCTCTGCGTGCTCTGCGCCCGCCGGGTGACCGTGCCGCTACCTCCGGAACGCCGCCTCGACGAGCTTTTTCCCGGCGGACGCGAAACCTACGACTACCGGCTGCCCCGCCGCGGGGCCCTCTGGAGCTGGGACACCTTCTTCTACGCTGCCGATGCCGCTCTTAAGTGGTATCAAGCCGTCTTCCCCTGGCATCCCACCCGTGAGACCGCCATCCGCGTCTGCCTGGAATGGATCATTAAACACCAGGAGGCAGATGGCGCCTGGAGCGGCATCCAGCCACCCTGGATCTACTCCCTGATGGCCCTTTTTCACGAGGGTTACGCCCCTTCCCACCCCGTCCTGCACGCCGGGCTCGAAGCCTTCAATCACTACTGGAAAATCGAGGACGGCGACGCCATCTACCTCCAAGCCAGTGAATCGCCCGTCTGGGATACCATCCTGAGTTGCCTCGCGCTGCTCGACGCCGGCGAAGAGCCCTCAACCTGCCCCGAAATCGTCCGCGCCGCCCTCTGGACCGTTCAGGAGCAGATCACCACTTGGGGGGATTGGCAGCACTTTGCCAAAAATGTCCCTCCCGGAGGCTGGGCCTTCGAGTTCGATAACGATGCCTACCCCGATGTCGATGACACCGCCGTGGCCCTCATCGTCCTGCTCCGACTTCGCGCCCAGCTCCGGCAAGCCGCCGACGCCTCCTCAGCACTGCCCGAGGCATCCCGCGCCATCACCCGCCCAGCCGACGACCAAGAAGACCCACCCCATCTCGACCTTACGGCCCTCGATCAATCCATTGAGCGCGGACTCGCCTGGATGATTGGCATGCAATGCAAAAATGGCGGCTGGGCCGCTTTTGACCGCGACAACGACACCCGCATCCTCACTAAAATCCCCTTCTGCGACTTTGG
>DAIQNO010000242.1:0-4237 GCA_036788355.1 Opitutales bacterium
ACCTGCGCTACCTGGATCCCCAGAACTCAGCGGCGCTGGTTGACCCGGCGGTCGAGGCGTATTGGCGTTGCCCCGACCTCTACGTCGGCGGGGCGGAGCACGCCGTGCTGCACCTGCTTTACGCCAGGTTCTGGCACCATGTCCTCTACGATTGCGGTGCCGTATCCACCCAAGAGCCGTTTCCGAGGCTCTTTCACCAAGGGCTGATCCTTGGGGAGGATGGCGAAAAGATGTCGAAGAGCCGCGGGAACGTGGTGAACCCCGATGACATCATCCAGCAGCATGGGGCCGATGCCCTGCGGTGTTACCTGATGTTCCTGGGGCCGCTGGAACAGATGAAGCCCTGGAATACGGACAACATCCGGGGAGTTACGCGGTTCCTGCGCGATGTCTGGCGGCTGGTCGTCGGGGCCAACGGGGAGCTTTCCGAGAAACTACGGGGCGCCAGCGCGGGCTATGTCCAAGACGCGGCGACGTTGAAGCTCCTGCACGCCACGATCAAGAAGGTGACGGCCGATTACGCTTCGCTAGGCTTTAACACGGCAATTTCGCAGATGATGATCCTGAAAAATCACCTGGCGAAGTGCGAGGCTTACGGGGTGGAGACGCTCAAGACCTTCCTGCAACTGCTGGCACCGCTCGCACCACACCTGGCCGAGGAACTGTGGGAACGGCTGGGGCAGCCGCCGTCGATCAGCGAGGCCCCTTGGCCGACCCACGATGAGCGTCTGTTGGTCGAGGCCACGGTGACGTTGCCAGTGCAGATCAGCGGCAAAGTGCGGGCGGAAATCACCGTGGCGAGAGATGCCGATGAAGCGACGGTGCTGGCGGCAGCGAGGGCGCTCGACAAGGTGGCGGCGGCCCTAGAGGGGAAAACGCTGGTCAAGGCGGTTTACGTCCCTGGCCGGATCGTTAACTTCGTCGTCCGGTGATTTTTTCCGGTTCAGGCTCCTTCCGGGAGCGCAGAGGGTCGGAGGCGGCCGATTTTGCAGATAACGTCGCCATTTCCCCGAAAATGTAGTATTACCAGCCGGAAAAATCGTTCAGAGTCGGAGATTGGGCTGTCTCGCCGTTGCTTTCCGCTGGACGGCCCGGTCGGTTGGCGTGGTAGGCTCTCGGAAGTCACTTTTCTACCCCTTAACCCGCCACCACCGTTGTCCCCGTGATTTTAGAAACGACCGCTTTCGCCTCCCTGCAAAAAGGAACCTGCGCTAATCCGCACCAGTATCTGGGGTTGCACCCCGCCAAAGTCGATCACCGCCGGGGTCTCGGTTGCTGGGCGATGCCGATGGGGGCAGTGAGTTGTGAGTTGGTCGAACTGGATGAAAAGGGGGTCGAGGTGGCTCGGCATCCGATGGGGCACCTCGGCAACAGCGGGATTTTTGAGTGTTTTCTGGAGGGGCGGTCGAAGCACTTTCCCTACCGGCTTCGCGTAACGGATCCGCAAGGGGCGGTTTCGCAGATTTACGACCCTTACGCCGCCTGGCCCACGTTGAGCGAGGATGACCTTTACCTCATAAACCAGGGCAACCATCACCACATCTACGATAAACTGGGCGCCCATGCCCATGCGGTGGATGGGATTAAGGGGTTTCGTTTTGCGGTTTGGGCGCCCAGTGCGCGGGCGGTCTCGATTGCGGGTGACTTTAACCACTGGCAGCCGCGCTTTCACCCGATGCGCTCTCTGGGCAGCAGCGGAATCTGGGAGATCTTCATTCCGGGAGTCGAGGCCGAGGAGAAATACAAGTTCCGGATTATCGGGCCGGATGGCAAAGAGCGATTGAAGACCGACCCTTACGCGGCGCATTACGAGGCACCGCCACACAACGCGGCGATCACCTGGCAGACGGGTAAGGGGTTTCAGTGGACCGACGGCGACTGGCTGACCAAGCGTCGCACTACGAATTGGCAGCAGGCGGCAATGAGCATCTACGAGGTGCATTTTGGCTCCTGGAAGCGGGTGATCGAGGATGGCGGGCGCCCGTTTACCTACCGGGAAATGGCCCACTCCCTCGGGGAATACTGTTCCGAAATGGGCTTCACCCATGTCGAGTTCATGCCCTTGGCGGAGCACCCCTTCGATGGCTCCTGGGGCTACCAGGTGACCGGCTTTTTCGCGCCGACGCGGCGCTTTGGGAGCCCGGAGGACTTCATGTATCTGGTCAACCACCTGCACGGCCTGGGGATTGGGGTTTTGATCGACTGGGTGCCGGCGCACTTTCCGCGGGATGCCTTCGCGCTGGCGGAGTTTGATGGTTCCCACCTCTATGAACACGCCGACCCGCGCCAAGGTGCCCACCAGGACTGGGGAACGCTGATCTTTAACTACGGGCGCCACGAGGTGCGTAACTTCCTGATCGGCAGTGCCCTCTGCTGGTTTGACCGATTCCACATCGACGGTCTCCGGGTCGATGCGGTGGCCTCCATGCTGTATCTGGACTATTCCCGGAAGCACGGGGAATGGATTCCCAACAAGTTTGGGGGTCGGGAAAATCTCGAAGCGATCGAGTTTTTGCGGCAGGTCAACGACCTCGTTCATCAATACTACCCAGGGGCCTTGATGATCGCGGAGGAGTCCACGGCTTTTGGCGGGGTGACCAAGCCCACCAAAGAATGGGGCCTCGGCTTTGACCTGAAGTGGAATATGGGGTGGATGCACGACACCCTGCAATACATGAAGCAGGATCCGATCCATCGGAAATACCACCATAACGAGTTGACCTTCGGGATGTTGTATCAATTTTCCGAGCGCTTCACCTTGGTCTTTAGCCATGACGAGGTGGTGCACGGAAAGGCCTCCATGGTGGTGAAGATGGGCTGCGGGCATGACATCCGGCAGAAAGCCCGCGATTTGCGCTGCCTTTACGCGCTGATGTGGGCTTGGCCGGGTAAGAAAACCCTGTTCATGGGCTGTGAGTTTGGCCAAGGCGATGAGTGGCGCTACGACCAGTCCATCCAGTGGCACCTTTTGCAATACCCGGAGCACCGTGGCACCCAGCTCCTGGTGCGCGACTTGAACCACTGGCTCCAGCAAAATCCGGGCCTGATGCGGCACGAAATGCAACCCCAGGGCTTTGAGTGGATCAACGGCGGCGATTATGAGCAGAGCGTCCTGTCTTTTGTCCGCTACGGCGAGGAGGAAGCGGAGACGACGGTCTTTATTGCCAATTTTACGCCGGTGACCCGCGATGTTTATCGCTTTGGGGTGCCGCATCGGGGCCGCTGGAAGGAGGTTTTGAACTCCAACGCGACCTGTTATGATGGTGAGGGTTTTGGCAACTTCGGCGAGGTGATTACCGACGATCAGCCGTGGGATGGCCGGGCGCAGTCCCTGGCGATCTGTCTGCCGGGACTGAGTGCGTTGTTTTTCCGCTATCAAGGGCATCCGGAGTTGTCGCGCCCTGCCGTAGCGGCAGTCGCTGTGGGCGCGTCGGATAAGCCGGGCTTGATTGCTTCACCGGAGGCCAGCGAGGTCGCCCAGCCCAGAACCGCCCCTACGCCATGATGCCGCCTCCTGCACCACGATTATCACCCGTCGGCGACCCTTTTCCGGGAACCGACGCCCCAGCGGAGACCGACCCTGCCGCGACCACGGCCCCCGGTGCCTCCACCGGAGCGGATTCCGGCGCGGCGACCGTGGATCGCCCGTGGCTGAACTTCCGGGCGATCCCCCTGGAAGAGCGGCGGGCTTCGGCTTGGTTGGGCGATGCGGTGCTGGCCCTGTGGGCGCGGGATTGGTTGCGTCGCACCGGACGCAACCTCGACCAGACGGCCTTCACGCGCCTGACGTCCAATCAGTTTCTCTCGGCCCTGGGCCAACCCGACGCGGTGGAGGCCTGGATTGGGCAGACCTTTGCTCAGCAGGGTTTTCCCGCCGTCAGCGAGATGCTGGACGCATTTCTGTTGCCCATCTTCCATCGCCAAGAGGCCAATCGCATCAACCTGGTGCGCCCGTCTGGAGCGCGGCGGGATAAAAGACGCCGTCCATAGTGGGCATGGAGGCGTGGCACGAGGTGGCTCCGGGTCTGGGAGCCGAGTCTGCGGGGTTGGGCTTTTCGACTGCCGAGTCGCCCTGGAAAGGGCGGGAAGTTTCCCCCGCAACCGGGTTCCGTCGCTGGGTTGGGTGGTGCGCCTATGATGGTGCGGCGTTTTCTGGCTGGCAGAGCCAACCGCACGGCGGCGCGGTGCAGGATGCCCTAGAAGCGCGACTGGCCGTGATTTTTGACCATCAAGTGCG
>DAIQNO010000243.1:0-4195 GCA_036788355.1 Opitutales bacterium
TTATGCCGATCATTTTTCTGGGCGGCGTATCTGGCCGCCTGTTTCGTGAATTTGGGGTGGTGATTGCCGGAGCGGTGATCATTTCCTCTTTCGTTGCGCTGACGCTGACGCCGGTGCTGTGCGTCCGTTTCCTCAAGGGTGGGGCACAACACGGAATGATTTATCGCGTCACGGAGCGGTGGTTTGAGGGACTCAATGCGGCCTACGTCTGGACTTTGCGCCCGTTCTTGAGGTTTAACTGGTTAGCCTTGGTGTTACTGGCCGGTGCTGCCGGTCTAGCGTATCATGCTTATCAACAAATTCGGTCTGAGTTGAGCCCGCTGGAGGATCGGGGCCGCCTGTGGGTGCGGGTGACGGGGCCGGAGGGTGCCTCCTACGACTACATGATGAACTACCTTGATGACTTGACCGGGGTGGTGCTGGAGGCGATCGGGGATGAGGTCAAGGTGACGATGACGCAGCTGCCCTCCGGGGGGATTGGAGGCACCGGAGCCATCAATCAGGGTTTCGTGCGGATTTTCCTGAAAGACCCTAGTGAGCGCCAATTCACGCAGCAGGAGCTGGCGGCCAAGCTGGCCCCGATTATCCGGCAGTTACCTGGTGCTCGGGCCAACGTGACCCAGGAGCCGACGATTGGGCGCGGCGGATTTGGCGGCGGGGGCCTTTCGGCACAGCTCGTCATCCAGGCACCCACGCTGAGTCATCTGGAATCGATTTTGCCAAAGTTTCTCGATGCGGCCCGCAATCGCGAGGAACTGGATTTTGCGGATGTGAACCTGAAGTTCAATCAGCCCCAACTGCGGCTGAGTATCGACCGCGATAAGGCCCAGAACCTCGGCGTTTCGACGGTCGATGTGGCGGCCACATTGCAATCGGCCCTCAGCGGCCAGCGTCTGGGTTATTATATCTACAACGGGAAGCAATATGAGGTGATCGGCCAACTGGAGCGGGAAGACCGCTCCAAGACCAGCGACCTCGGGGCGATTTTTGTCCGCTCGGGCATGGGTGACGCGATACCTTTGAGCAATCTGATCAGTGTCGAGGAAACCAGCGGCCCACCCCAGCTCTTTCGCTTCAACCGTTTTGTGGCGGCAACGGTGACGGCGACGCTTACCCCTGGTTTTACCCTCGGGGACGGCATCGCGGCCCTGGAAGCGGTGGCCGATGAAGTGCTGGACAGTCGCTTCACGACGGAGTTGGGTGGGGTTTCGCGAGAGTTTCGCGAGAGCTCCTCTAGCCTCGGCTTCATCTTTCTGTTGGCCCTGGCACTGGTTTACCTGGTGTTGGCGGCGCAATTTGAGAGTTTCCGCAACCCGTTGATTATCTTGACGACGGTGCCGCTGGCCCTCGCCGGTGCCCTGGCAGCCTTGTGGCTGAACGGCCAGACGCTGAACGTCTTTTCGCAGATCGGCTTGATTATGTTGATCGGCTTGGTGACGAAAAACGGGATCCTGTTGGTGGAGTTTGCCAATGCTAAGCGAAACGCTGGACTATCTCCGAGGGAGGCGATGGCTGGTGCAGCGGCCTCGCGTTTCCGGCCGATTTTGATGACCTCGATCTCGACGATCCTCGGGACGTTGCCACTGGCCATGGCCAGCGGCGCGGGCTCGGAAAGCCGGATCTCCCTCGGCATCGGGATTATCGGCGGACTGCTGGCTGGCACCTTCCTGACCCTCTACGCCGTTCCGGGTTTCTACCTGCTGCTCAACGGGGGCGGCCGACGCCCCAAGGCAGAGGTTGAGCCGCTGCAACCAACGGTCAAAACGCCCGAGAAACCGGATCTCGCCTTGGAATCCGTCGCCGCCCGCTCCCCCCTGCCCGCTCACTAGCCGAGGCTGCCCCCGGGGTAGACTCGGCAGCGTGAGGGGACTCTGCAATCCCACCGTTGGCCCGCGCTCGCTAAATTGTCGGGGCCTTGAGGAGCCTCGCGGCCAGGCGGGTCATGCCTTCTGAATACATCTGGGCGCGGATGGCTCCGACGTAGTGCCGCACGACGGGTTGTGGCTTGAGGGGGCCGAAGTAAACGTCGTAATCTGCTGGGAGCAGCTCGACACCGTGGCGGGTGCTGGCGAGGGCGTGCAGCGTCTGCTCAAAACGCCAGGGGTGGGCCAGGACTCTTGGATAAGCGAGAAACTCCTCGAACCAGGCGCGCTCCAGGGAGGCCCGGTGGTAGAGGCCGAGGCCGGAGTTGTAGCGCGGCGGCACCGCCAGGCCCGTCAACTCGGCCAACTCCTCGGCTGGGCAGGCCAAGGCGGGCTCCACATCGGCGTTGAAGGTGTTGAGCCGGTAGGCCGGGTCATGGCAGCGGCGCAGCAACTCCGTGGGCTCGGCAAAAAAGAGCAGGTCACTGTCGAAGAGCAGGCCGCGCCCGGCGGACAGGAAATAGGCGAAGTCGAACTCCTTGAAGCTGATCGGGCGAAAGCGCCGCAGCATCTGGCAGCGTGGGAAGTCCTGCAACCACGGCAGCACCACGGCATCCGCCTCGGCCCGGCGGATGATCCGCGCCCCCGGAAAGAGTCGTTGCAGAGTTTCCGAGATGCCGTCGGACAGCGACCCGTCGTCATGGATGCAGAGGGCGTAGTCACGGCTTTCCGCCACGGCGAAAAAGCTCTGCAACGTCCAGACGAGGTTCAACCAGTCCCCGACGCTGGTCATGGCGTGGATTTCGACGGCGGCTTCCCCTGGCAAGGCCACGGAGCGTGCAGGGGCCTCCGTAATCCGCCGCCGGAGGGTGTCAAAGACCCAGGCGGCCGGCCAGCCGAGTGCCACGCGATCCTCGACTGTCTTCACCAGACCGCTCAGGTTCTTCGCCATGATTACGGTTTAGCCGGAAAGCCGACCACCTGCCACCCAAAAGATGATAGCGATGGTGCCGCCACCGATTTTGCCGATGACCGAGGTTGAGTCAGCGCAAGACCCTGAAGAGAAATCGCTGAAGTGATAAGCCGTCAGTAAATCTGTAAACCTCACGTCGTCCCCGCCACTTTCAAGCCCCGTTGTCACCATGGAACACCCGCACCCGCACCACAAAAAGAAGCACCCGATGGCGAACATCTTCCTGATCGTGGCCGCCATCCACGTCGCAGGCCTCACGGCACTCGGGGGCTTGGTGATTTTTGAGCGTCTGGTGCCACCGAAGGAGCAGAAGTTTGAATCGGTGCGCGTGCTGGCGGAGCCCGAGCCACCGCCGGTGATTCGACCGATGGTCAACCCGGCGGAAAACCTCGACCGCCTCGATCTCCTCAAGCCGCAACTCGCCGACCTTCCACCGGTCGCCTTGCCGAACCTCGATCTCAGTCTGGGCGAGGGCCAGAGTTCCTTCACCATCAGCGGTGGCGGTCGCGGCAGCGGCGGACTGTCGATCAGTCGCGGCCCGGACATCCGCAGCCTCGCGGTCAACATCCGCAACACGGAGTTTGGCACCACTCAGTTTTCCGACGGGATGCTCAAGGGCACCTTTTACGACACCAAGCTGACTCCGCGCAGCGAGCCGATCCCCGGTGCCAAGGGTAACTCTCGGCGCATGATCCAGATCGTCCATGACTTTACCAGCAAGGGTTGGAACAAGGACGACCTGGACTTCAACTTCTATTCCATGCCCGAACCGCTTTACACCGACCGCATATTTGTCCCCAGTGGCGGCGCTGACCGCGTCCCCGCCGCCTTTAACGCTCCCCCCATCGTGGAACCGACGGCCCTGTTGGTGCTCTATGAAGGCACCTTCACTCCTCCGCGGTCTGGAGAGTTTCGGATGGTTGGGCACTTTGACGACATCCTTATTGTCTGGATGGATGGCGAAATCGTCTTCGACGGCAGCCTGTCAAATTCGTACTCCCCGTTTGACCAGACGGCCTATCCGCCCTACGGAAAATCTCTGATGTTCAAAGATGGCTCCCGGACTGGCAAGTATTTCACCTGGACGAGTGGCAGGGCGGTCTCAATCAAGATTCTGATCGGGGAAACCCCTGGCGGCTCCTTTGGCGGACTCCTCACGCTTGAACCGAAAAACTCCGAAGAGTTGAAGCTGTTCTTTACCCGCCGCCTGAGCAGCCGCGATCGGAGCGAGTTCATCGAAAAGTATCAACGTTTCCAGAACCTGCTGCCCTAGTGTCCTGCGAGGTAAGTCCGCCGCTGAATCCCAGCCCCAACGGGGCGCAAGGTTCAAGCCCACGGGTGGAGCGAAGCGCAACCCTGG
>DAIQNO010000244.1:0-4180 GCA_036788355.1 Opitutales bacterium
GGCTCTTACCTGTCGCCCCGTTGGGGGCAGGAATTCAGCGGCGGACTTAGCTCGCAGGAAAGTAGACCATCTTTTCATAGACCTTCTTTTCCTGACCCATCTTTTCCTGACTCTTGGCGGTCAAAAGTCGCCATCATCTCGTGCAGGGTCTCGACCAGAGTGTCGGGAGTGACGATCGGCAGGCCCTGCTGGCGGAAGGTTTCCCGGACATGGGGGTCAAAGTTGCGGGTGTAGGGGATGCACAGCAGCACTGCGTCGATCGATGGCAGGCTCCGCAGCACCAGCAGTTGACCCAAGGTCAGGGCATAGCGCCCCCGCAGCCCGCCCTTGCACTCCAGCGCCACCCTCATCGGGCGATCCCGCCCCTCGGCGGCGTGCTGGATCAGAAAGTCCGTCCGCAGGTGCGCCACCGGGGCCAGGCGCTCATAGCAGAAATCCTCCGCCCGCAAAATCTCCTCGATGTCCTCCTCAAAAGCGATGCTTCGGGCCTTCGCCAAGCCATACTCACCCCCCAGCTCGATCGCCTCGTCGAGAGAAAACTCATCCGCCAACCCCCTCCGTTGAGGCGGCGGTCGGACGGCCCCGGCAGACCCTTCCGATGCTTCAACAGCACTCCCAGCCGCCTCTGACAGTGCGTTGCTCAAGATCGCGACCCCTCGGCCTGCTGCGATCGCGCCCCCCTGTCCCGCCGGAGTCGGCACCTCCGGCCACCACGGGGCTGAGCGATCCCCCAAGTCGCTTTCTACGCACAAGGCCACGTAGCGACTGAACGCCAGGCCCAGTGCCTGGGCCCGCTGGGCCGCCCGCTGCCGCAGCTCGGGGTGAAACGAAATGCCGATGGTCTTGTGACGCTGATCGCTCATACAGGGGGCTTGATTGGTAGAAATTGGGGAAACCGCACACGGAAAAGATTGCCCCGATGGAGGCCAGCTTTCCAGCGAGCTGGCTCCAAGACTGGCCGCGTTGTCTATTTTGGACAATAATAAAAAATCGCTTGCCTTGCGGACTCTTTTAAGTGATTCTCCGTTCACCATCAATCCAACCGCCACTACCGATGCCCTTAACCACCATGAAGCCTGCCACCACCCACAAAAACACCGTCCGCGCCACGGTTCCCTCCCCACAGACCACCCCCGACCCGGCTGCCGCTGGCCGCGGCTGGCCGCGCCCGCTGACGGTTCCGGCACCGACCTCCCGCCCGGCAACCTCCCGCCCGGCGACCCACCCCGAAACGCCCCCGCCAGCGACCAAGAAACCACGCCGGGCCTCCGCCGACCCGTCGACCCCGATCAGCACCAAGAAACCCACCCGGCCAGGCAGAACGGCACCCGACCCGTCCCCGTCCCCCCACGGCGCAGCCAGCAGCAGCACCGCCTCCAGCAGCCCCGGGAGCACCACCTCGGGTAACACCACCTCCAGCCTCGCCGATAGCCCCCTTGCCAGCCTCGCCGCCCTGCCCGACGGCCAACAGTGGTTCACCGTCCGCGAAACGGCCACCATCCTCGGCTACAGCGCCCAGTTCGTCCGAAAGTGCCTCGAAGACGGGCGCATCCTCGGCTACACTCACCTCACGGGCGCCCGCGGCAGCCAGTGCCGCCGCTCCATCCACCGCGTCCCCCGCACCTCCCTCGTCCTGCACCTCACCCAAACTGCCAACTTTACCCCACCCGACCTCGAAAACACCCTCCTCGACCTCCTCCGCCGCCTCCCACCGTCCACCCGCGCCAAACTCTACGCCCAGTGCCCCCCATGAGGCTCCGCCGCCAACTCTGCCCCCTCCTGCGTGAAACCCTTCCCGCCAATCAACGCCGTTACTCAGTCAGCTTCGGAGGTAGCCGCGGCAATCTTCTCACGCAACCACTGCTCCATCAGCGACTGCCGAGTCACCCCACTCAGCGACGCCCGGCGATCAACCTCCGAGATCATCCAGCTCGGGAAATCGACGCTGACCCTTGCCGTTTCCAGGCCTGGACGTCGCGCCTCCTCCCAACGTAAATACCCACTGATATCCTCGCCCTCGTCGAACTTTCGATCGAAAGCCTCAGCGGTGATGGTATCGCCATTTTTCTTCATCTCGTGACCTCCTAACCGATATAATCCGGACGTTTTCTCCGCGCCGAGTGTAAATTGCCGTCCAAACTACGCCCCGAACTTCTGCGATAATTGCCTCTCTGGTCTCCGTGGTCGAGCGGGCTGAAACCACCAGACGCCGATCGTCGAGCCAGAGCCGCTTTGCCTGATCAAAGTCTATTCCGTGCTTAGTGAGGTTGGAGGCACTTTTGGCAGCGTCATACTCAAACTCCACACCCTCAGTAACAGCGAAGGCCACACTCCCTGTCAACTTCACCCCACCCGACCTCGAAGCCACCCTCCTTGACCTCCTCCGCCGCCTTTCCCAGCCCACTCCCCTCATCCAAGCTTTCCGCCAGACCCCGCCGAGTTTTCCACCAATTCCAGCCGCACCGACCCACCGCCACATCCTCACCGAACCGCCGCCATGCCCTTCCCAGAGCGGGCTGCGACGTTTTTTTGAACGAAACGCCCTGAGCGATCGTCTCAATTGGTGTCTGTTTACTGTCTTCTGGTTAGTTAGTTAGTTTGCAAGTAGGTTAGTCGGCAAGGGTCGGGGAGCACTCCCCGGCTCTTGTTGTCTGGTGGAAACGAGAAGGGCCCTCCCAGACCGTCCAAAAATGGCGATCTGGCGTCAAAAGTGCTCTTAAACTGCGCTGGCAGGCAGTTGCCAGGGATCGTTTCCTGATTTTACCTGACTGAACTATGATGACCCTCCCACGCCGGTTTACCCGCAAGTTTGACGCCCTTTCTCCGCTCACGACGGCCCTGATCGGGTTGCTGGTCCTGATCGGCAGCGGCTGCGGTCTGTTGGAGGGAAGATTTCGCGTGCCCAATGCCGCCGATGCTGCCGCCCAAGGCATCCTGTTGATCGGTAACGGCACCGAGCCGGCCACCCTCGACCCGCACCGCGCCACCGGCGTCACCGAAAATGCCGTCATCTCGGCCCTTCTGGAGGGCCTCGTGACCTACCACCCGACGGACGACTTTCAGGTGCTGCCTGGGGTCGCCGAGCGCTGGGAGCACGCCAACGGCCTGCGCGAGTGGACCTTCTACCTCCGCGAGAACGCCCGCTGGAGCAATGGCGACCCCGTCACGGCGCGAGACTTTGCCTACAGCTTTCAGCGCATCCTGACCCCGGCCCTCGGCTCTGAATACGCCCAGATGCTCTACCTGCTGGAGGGTGCCGAGGCCTTTCACCAAGGCACCACCACCGACTTTTCCACCGTCGGCGTTCAGGTGATCGACGACCGCACCCTCCGCCTCCGCCTGACCGGCCCGACTCCCTATTTCCTGACGATGCTGACCCACTACACCTGGTTCCCCGTGCATCGCCCCTCCATCGAGGCCCAAAAGGGCGGCCTCGCTGACCTTAGCGGAGCCTGGACCCGCCGCAACTACGTCGGCAACGGCCCCTTCGTCATCAGTGAATGGAGGCCAAAACAACACATCTACGTCACCCGTAGCCCGACCTATTGGGATGCCTCCCAGGTGCAGCTCAACGGCATCGTCTTCCTCGCCATTTCGGACAACAACACCGAGTTTCGCGCCTTCCAAAGCGGCAAGCTGCACCTCACCAACACCGTCCCGCTGAACCAAGTCGAAGAGCTGAAACAAGCCGGTGACCGTAATCTCCACACCGACCCCTACCTGGGCGTGTATTACTACCGCTTCAACCTCACCAAACCGCCGCTCGATGATGTCCGCGTCCGCCGCGCCCTCTCCCTCGCCCTCGACCGCGAAGCCATCGTCCGCGATGTCACCCGTGCCGGCCAGCAAGCGGCCTTCACTTTCGTCCCACCCTTCTTCGAGGGCTACGAGAGCCCGGAACCCCTCCGCTATGACCCGGCAGAAGCCCGTCGCCTCCTCGCCGAAGCGGGTTTCCCCAATGGCGCCGGATTCCCGCGGCTCGAAATCTTTTTCAACACCTCCGAAGCGCACCTGAAAATTGCCGAAGCGATCGTCCGGATGTGGAACACCACCCTCAACATCAACCTCATCCTCGACAATGCGGAGTGGAAGACCTACCTCGACCGCTTAACCACCCTCAACTACCAGATTTCCCGCTCCGCCTGGCTCGGCGACCACATCGACCCGCTGACCTTCCTGG
>DAIQNO010000245.1:0-4136 GCA_036788355.1 Opitutales bacterium
AGCCCATCGTCGGCAGTGCCTGGGGTCAGTGCCCCGCTGGAGCCTGCCCCGTCGGGGCGTCGCGGCTTGGCCCCGGTCGAGCCTGACTCGGAATCGCGGGCGCAGATCCGCACCGAAGCCCCCCCGAGGGCGGCTGGCGATGCTGCCAGCGCCGGGCAAGGGGGCAGGGCTGTGGAGCCAGCGGCAACGGCGGAGACGCCCCGCGATAACGGTGCTGAGGAGCCGGTTCGCGGGATTATCGCGTCGCTGGTGGAGAGCACCAGCCAGGGCACCTTTGGGGCGGTGGGGACGCTGATGCTGATTTTTCTGAGCATCCAACTGCTGGCCACCATCGAGAGGACGCTGAATACGATCTGGGGCGTCAGCAAGGAGCGGCCCTTGGGCCAGCGGGTGGTTTTTTACTGGTTCGTGCTGACGATTGGAGCGGTGGCGGGCAGCTTGCTGGTGACTTTTGGCACGATAACGCGATTGACGGCGATCATCTCGGACTTGCCGCTGGGCGGGCTGATGGTGGCCAATCTCGGCTGGGCACTGCCGGCCTTTTTGACCGTCGCCTTTATCGCGCTGCTGACGCTCTTCTACCGCGCGCTGCCCTTCACGGAGGTGCAGTGGGGGCCGGCGGTGGGTGGCGCGGTGGTGACGGCCTTGCTTTTGGGCCTGAACCAGCAGGCGTCGTTTCTGTATATCGGCCAGGTGACCCGCCAGCAGAGCCTCCTGGGCATCGTGGGCATCCTTCCGGTCGCGCTCTTCGGCCTCTTCGTTTTTTGGCTGCTGATCCTGATCGGCGGGCAGCTCGTTTACGCCCTGCAGAACGTCAACGCCTTGCGGAATGAGCGCGCTTGGGGGCAGCTCAGTGCGCGAGCCGCAGAGTTGTTCATTGTGAACTTGCTGTTGTTGATCGGGCGTCGTTTTCGGGATGGAGAAAAGCCGATGACGGCGGACGAGCTGAGCGAGGCGACGTCCGCGCCGCTGGCGATTGTGAATCGGGGCCTGGGGCAACTTCAGAAATTGGCGTTGGTTCATGAGGTTATGCCCGTAGGGGATGGTTCTGCGGCTGTGGGCACCGCTTATCAGATTGCCAAGCCGCTGGAGTTTTACCGCCTCGGGGCGATTCACGAGGCCCTGCAGACGGTCGGGGAGGGGGCGGAGGCCCTGGAGGTGCTGTCCAAGGATCCCGCCATGGTGCGATACCAGGAGTGGCTTCGGGAGCAATCCAGTGACACCAACCACCTCGGGGATTTAGTCGGCGCTTAGGCGTCGGCAGGACTTTGTTGGGCCAAAAGGCGGCGGTTACGGAAGGCGGCGAGAAAACGCCGGTAAGGGAAGTTTGCGGGAATCCGGTGGTTGGGGAAGTCGGGTAGAAAACGGAGGTTGCGGAAGTGGAGGGCGGCGTTTTTCCTGTGGGGCTATGTCGGGAGATCGTTACGCAGTGATTATGGCCGGGGGCCGGGGTGAGCGTTTCTGGCCCGCGAGCCGCCAGCGGCGGCCGAAGCACCTGCTGCCGATCGTCGGCACCGAGCCGATGTTGGCGCAGACGATCCAGCGGCTGGCGGGGTTGATTCCGCCGGAGCGCGTGCTGGTTATCACCAACGCCGATCAAGCGGCGACCGTCGCGGAGGTCTGTCCGGAGCTGCCGATTGAGAACATCATCGCCGAGCCGGTGGGACGCGACACGGCGGCGGCCGTCGGCCTGGCGCAGGTGCTGGTGCGCCAGCGCGACCCCGACGGCGTTCTGGCGATGCTGCCGGCCGATGCGGCCATCGACGACGGGGCCGGGTTTCGGCAGAGTCTGGCGGCAGCTTTTGCGGCGGCGGAGGCCGAGGCGGTGATTGTGACGATCGGCATCCCGCCGACCTTTCCGGCGACCGGCTACGGCTACATTGAACGCGGTGCCTTCTGGCGGCAGTTTGCAGGGCTGCCGGTGCATCAGGTGGCGCAGTTTCGGGAGAAACCCGACGCCCGCACGGCCGAGGTTTACCTCGCTACCGGGCGTTTTGCGTGGAACGCGGGCATTTTCGTCTTCCGGGCGGCGACGGTTGCGGCTTGCTTCGCCGACCACACCCCGGCCCTGCACACCGCGCTGGAGGCCATCGGTGCAGCCCTGGCGGCGGGCAGCCCTCTCGATGCGGTCTTGGCGGTGCATTACCCGACGTTGCAAAAAATCTCGGTCGATTACGCCATTATCGAGCCGGCTTCCCGGGAAGGGCGGATTGTGACGTTGGATGCCACCTTCGATTGGGATGACGTGGGGGAGTGGCCGGCGGTCAGCCGCCACTACCCGAAGGACAGTGCGGGCAACGTCGTCAAGGGGCGGGCGTGGGTTTTTGATGGTCACAACAACCTCGTCTGCACGGAAGGCACCCACCGGGTGACGTTGTTGGGTTGCGAGGGCCTGGTGGTGGTGCAGACCGCCGATGCGACCCTGGTCTGCCCGAAGGAGCGCGCCCAGGATGTCAAGGCGCTGGTCAAAGCCCTGGGTTCCCATCCGGATTGGAAAGACCTGGTCTGAGTGCGGCTTCGGTGGGGTCGATCGCGTCATGATGATTCCGGCGGGATTGAGACGGCGGCGGTTGGCCACCACGGGGCGACTTCGGGGACGGCGTGGGGCCGGGGCTCGCCGTGGAACCAGATCACGGGTGCCGCCGTGAGGGGGTGGTTGCGGCGCCGGATGTCGTGCTTATAGGAGGCGATGTTGCCGGGGTAGTCGCGCTGCCAGTAGTCGATCCGGCGGGGGCCGATCTGCCGGGCGAACCAGTAGCGCTCACGGCAGCGGCACTGGCGGTAAACGGCCTCAGGGTCGGCGTAGAGCGGCGCGGTGATGGCGGGGTACAGGCTGGTGCGGCGGTTGGTGTAGATAAAGCCGCCGCCGGGTCGCCAGTCCCGCCAGCCGCGCCGGGAGCCGCTGCTGTGGTTCATAATGAGGTCGCCGGGGTAGTCCAGGAGGTGATCCCACGGGCGGATAAAGACCATGTCGAGGTCGCTGAGCAGCATCCGCTCCTGGAGCGGCAGGGCCGGGTCGTAGGCAATAAACTTATTGGTGATGCGCTTAAACCGGGCGTCGATCGGCAGCAGCGTCACCCGATCGCAGAGGTCGTGAAACCACTCCACCTGGTTGGTGAGGACGACCTTGCGGTGCGGCGTGGTCAGCGTGCGATCAAGCCCGTCTGCCCAGTTGCGGACGTAGCGGTGCAGGAGGGCCCGTTCCGCGTCCCACCAGCTAACCTGTCGCTGGCGCGGGGGCAGATCACCCTCGGCAGTCATCCAGGCGAAGGTGATGATGTCCAGTGGAGATCGGGGGGGCATCGTGAGAGTGTGGGGCAGAAATGGCGTGGTGGCAAGGCACGGGGCACGGGCACCGCTCGGCGCGGCGCCCTCTGGTCGGTGGGTGTCCTCGCGAGGTCGAGAGGCCCAGAGGTCCCCCCGGGCCCGCAGGAAGCCTGCCGGGGACACTCGGTCGAGGCCGGAAGCGACCGGATCGCGGCGGGCAGGAAGCTCGTCGCGGAGGGCGGTCGATGGGGAAGGGTGGTGAGGCCCTTCTGCTTCGCAGCGGAGTGTTTCAATGGCCACTTTACCACCGCCGTCACTTTCCGCGACTTCACGACCGCCAGGTTGGTTACCCGGTCGGTCGGTGATCCAATTTTCTGGTGCCTGAGGAGCGACCGTCCCTTCACTCGGCCTCGGGCGTTGACGATGCGGCCGCTGGGAGCGCAATTTCTCAGAGCCGCGACGGGTCACCTTCATCGGGCAGACAGCAGGCTCCTGCTGTGCCCTTTTCTTGCGACAGGGCGATTTCGGAGATCGCGCCGACCGGTGACGACGCCTCGGCGGGGCCTCGCGTGGTCGGGGGTCACCCGGTCTCGACGCAGCGGGTCGTGGCGGTGCCTCACCAGGTTCCGCAGCGACCGGAGCGGAACCCCCCGCCGACGTGGCGGAGGGGGCGCGCCTCTCGGCGGCGGCGGTGGTCATTGCGGCAGGGCACTCCGCCGCTGCAACCGTGGCGACCGTTGTGACCGTTTTGACCACGGGGTCTTCCGTGGTTAAAGCAGGGCCTTCGATGGTGACAACCCGGTCCTTGGCTGTGACCACCGGGTGCTCCGTGTTCACACCCGGTTTCTCGGTCGTGACCACCGGTTTCT
>DAIQNO010000246.1:0-4123 GCA_036788355.1 Opitutales bacterium
CCCGCCGTAGTCGAGACGGGCCAACAGACCCGCCGCGAGGTCTTCCTTCAGCGGTGCTTCGCCCGCTTCCGGTCGGTAGCCGCGCTCATTGAGCGGGGCGCCAGCCCCGTCCAGATACAAGGTCACTTCGTCGCGAAAAAGGTAGGCCACAATGCGGACATCGGGGGCGTCTCGGTCCACGGTCGGGCGCTGGCCGCCAGTAGCGGCCCGGAAGGTATCGACGACGGCGTCTTTCAGCCTCTGGGTAAGGAAGCGCTGATCGGTAAAAATCGGGCTGTTGCCCTTAATATCGATGCGCAGACTGGCCGCGGGGGAAAACAACCGTGGCCACGGCACCCGGCAGGCCTGCTGGTAGAAGCGGTCATCATCGTCCGCGCGAAACTGCCGAATCGGGCGCAGCACCTGCACCGCGCACCGGAGTGCCCGGCAAGCCCGATAGAAGCCCCCCAGGTCACCCATGAAGCAGACCATCCGCACGCCCCGCCGCTCGACCTGGAGGCCCAGGGCCACCAACGCCTCCGCCACCACCGCCTCCAGTCCCGCCCGGCAGACCGCGATGCAAGGCAACTGGGGTTCTCCCATCGAAAAACTGGCGCCAGAGGCACTCACCCTTCCGGCTGGGCTTCCAGTTGGCTCAGCAACCGCAAAAATGCAGGGTGCTGGTGGAGGGTCTTCAGATCCGGGTCGCGCCGCATCCAGCGGGCATCGCGGTAGCCGAGGGCCACCGCCTGGCGCAGGCTCCGCAGGGCATCGGCGGTCCTCCCTTTCAAGGCCAGACTGCAACCGAGATTGTAGTGCGCGGTCGGGTGCTCCGGTCGGAGGGCCACCAGTCGGCGATCCATCGCCAGTCCATCATCAATCCGACCCGCCTTGGTGTAAAGGCCGCCCAAAATCTCGATAACCTCCGGGTACGTCGCCACTCGTCGATGCACTCCCTCGAAAAACGTAATCTGATAGGCGAGGTCCTCCGGGGTCATCGATGCGGGCATACTTATAAGAATCGAAAATGAAGGAGGGAGCGTCCGAAAAACCCCGAGTCTCAGACGCCAACCGGGTAAACCCTGAAAATCGGACGCAAAGTATCGCGGCGTCAATCCGCTTTAACCATCCCTAGTCGCCGTCAATTGACACCTGGAATCGCTTTCGGTACTGCTTTTTTCAGAAAAAACTGAAAAGTCGTTGACCTGCACGCGCACTCTGATAGCGACTTACGGCCAGAGGTTTTCTTTTTTCCATTTCTCCCCAGGCCCATCCTTCCATGTCCAAAATCGCGCTCGTCACCGGCATCACTGGTCAAGATGGTTCCTACCTCGCCGAACTCTTGCTTGAAAAGGGCTATGTGGTGCACGGGATGATCCGTCGCAGCAGTGCGTTCAACACGGGCCGCATCGACCACCTCTACAACGACCCGGAAATCCACGGAGAACGGCTGTTTTTACACTACGGAGACCTGACCGACTCCAGCAACCTCAACCGCCTCCTGGAGCGGATCGGACCCGACGAGGTTTACAATCTCGCCGCGCAAAGCCACGTCAAGGTTTCCTTCGAGGTTCCAGAATACACGGCGGAGGTGGACGGCGTTGGCACCTTGCGCTTCCTCGACGCCATCAAAGAGGTCGGGCTTCGGGAAAAAACCCGGTTTTACCAGGCATCCACCTCTGAACTCTACGGCAAGGTGCAGGCCGTGCCCCAAGACGAGAACACCCCATTCTACCCGAGATCCCCCTACGCCGTGGCCAAAATCTACGGGTATTGGATCATCATCAACTACCGGGAAGCTTACGGGCTCTACGCCGTCAACGGCATCCTCTTTAACCATGAAAGCCCGCGACGGGGCGGCACTTTCGTCACCCGGAAAATCACTCAGGCAGCGGCACGGATCAAGCTGGGCCTGCAAGATCGGTTGACGCTCGGCAACCTCGACGCCAAGCGAGACTGGGGTTACGCCCCGGAATATGTCGAGGGAATGTGGCGGATGCTCCAGCAACCCACCCCGGAAGACTACGTTTTAGCTACTGGCGAGACCCACACCGTCCGCACCTTCGTCCTCGCCGCCTTCGACGAACTCGGCATTCACCTGGAGTTTCAGGGGCAGGGAGTCGATGAAGTCGGCGTCGATCCCGCTACCGGCAAGGTGCTGGTGTCGGTCGATCCCAAGTTCTTCCGCCCCACTGAGGTCGATCTGCTGATCGGCAATCCGGCCAAGGCCAAAGCGAAACTCGGCTGGGAAGCCACCACGAAGTTCGCCGAGTTAGCCCGCTTAATGGCCCGAGCCGACCTCGACCTGGTCAGCCGCAACGAAAAAGGCAGCTACTAGCAGCACCCGGCAAAACTAGCGACGGCCAGGCGGTCTTACCACGTTTCAACCGATCCGCACCCATCAGCCCCTTTTGAATACGGTCACGATGTCGCTGGAGAAAGAGAAAATCTACGTTGCCGGCCATCGCGGGATGGTCGGCTCAGCGGTCGTCCGGCGGCTCGCTGAAATCGGCTGCCCGCACGTCGTCGTGCGCACGTCAGCCGAGGTAGATCTCCGCAACCAGGCCGCCGTCGAGGCGTTCTTCGCGGCGGAGCGACCGACCGTTGTCGTCGTTGCCGCAGCCAAGGTCGGCGGCATTCACGCCAACAGCACCTACCCGGCGGAGTTCCTCTACGACAACCTCGCCCTCCAGTCCAACGTCATCCACGCCGCCTACCGCACCGGCTGCCAGCGGCTCCTCTTCCTGGGCTCCACCTGCATCTATCCGAAGTTCGCACCCCAGCCCATCCCCGAAGAAAGCCTGCTGACCAGCCCGCTGGAACCCACCAACGAGGCCTACGCCATCGCCAAGATCGCCGGCCTCAAGCTCTGCCAATTTTACCGCCAGCAATACGGGGTGCTCTACCACTCCGCCATGCCCACCAACCTCTACGGCCCCGGTGACAACTACCACCCGCAGAACTCGCACGTTATCCCGGCCCTCATCCGCCGATTTCACGAAGCCCGCCAAAATCGCGCCCCCTCCGTCGCCATCTGGGGCAGCGGGACGCCCCTGCGCGAGTTCCTCTACGTCGATGACCTGGCCACCGCTATCACCCACCTCCTGACCCTCCACAACCCGCCCGATTGGGTCAACGTCGGCAGTGAGCACGAAGTCTCCATCCTCGACTTGGCCAAGGCCGTCGCCAACGCCGTCGGCTACCAGGGCGAAATCACCACGGACCCGACCAAGCCCGATGGCACCCCCCGCAAACTGACCGATTCCAGCCGCCTGAAAGCCACCGGCTGGGCACCACAGGTGACTCTGGCCGAGGGGCTCCGCCGCGCCTACCAGTGCTTCCTCACGGAATCACAATCGGGCGAAATGCGGGGTTAAACCATTTCCCCGACACCCATCCCGGCGACGACCCCACCTGTCGATCACCACACCCGGCGACCACCGACGGCCTTCAACCGCCAAAAGCAGGTGAACTCCGATGAAGACGCCCTCCTCAGCCTCGCGGTGGGGACTTCACCAATTTAAGCAACTGCCCCGACTGGGGGCGAAACTCGGGCGACTCGCCAAGGCCCTGTGGCGGGCCACCTGCCCCCCCCAGAATACCCCAGCCTCCTGGCCCAAAGACACCGCCCGCACCGACGGCTGGTCACCCTGGAGGCGCCTCCGCTGGCGCTGGTGGGCGGCCTACCAAGACTGGGCCCGACCGCAAGTGCGGCTCACCCCCCAAGAAAACCGCACCGCCCGACAGGTCATCGGTGCCGAGGGTGAGCGCCTCGCCAAATCCTTCCTCCGCGCCAAGGGCTTCCACCTCCGGGAACAGAACTACCGCGCCGGCCACGACGAAATCGACCTCATCTGCCAGGATGGCCCAGAACTGGTCTTCATCGAGGTCCGCACCCGAGGCGACACCTCCCTCAGCGATGGAGAGTTCAGCGTGGACTTCGCCAAGCGAGCGAAACTGCACCGAGCCATGGATGCCTACCTCCGCTCCCACGGAGCCGACTTTCGACACGCCTTCCGCCTCGACGTCATCGGCATCTCGATCTTCCACGACAGCACCTACGAAATCCGCCACTTTGAACGCTGCGCCCTCGGCAAAACCCGCGGCCACACCCTCCAAAACTGGTCCCCCTCCCGCCACCGAC
>DAIQNO010000247.1:0-4108 GCA_036788355.1 Opitutales bacterium
CCGGGCGGGACTCAGGCGACCTGCGCCGGGGTCGCGGAAATGGGGGACGGGCGAGGCCTTTTTTGCGTCGAGGGTTCTGGTTAATTTTTCCGCCTACACAAAGCAACGGCTCTGCACTTTGGTCTGATGGTGGTGGCCGATCGAGTGCCCTCCTGGGCCCCTTGCGTAATGGGGGGCCAATCGACTTAGAGGCCGAAGACATGGGGCTCGGGTTAGTTGTCGGCGGTGGCTGACGATTATGGGTTGATCTTTGTGGCGGTTTAACCGCATTCTACACCGAATCTAGTTGAGTTCCCCTGTCATGTCGAAGCGTTCCCCCAGCGGCCTTGCTTATTGGCGCTCACTTTTTGAAGAGGGGCCAGAGGTCGCGGCGACGAATTTTGCGGATCGTCTGACGGCGCAAAACATCCCTGCGGCGATCGCTTATCGGCCCACGTCCGAGGAATTGAGGCAGATCTTTCGCGCCGCAGAGGGGACTTCCGGGCCTTTCCGTGGAGTGCCGATTGCGGTCAAGGATTGCTACGATGTGGCGAGTCAGTTGACCAGGGCGGGCTCCGCCTTCTACCACCAAGTCCGTCCGGCAACTGCGGCTGATGCCAGTTTGGTCGCTCAAGTCCGGGAGCTGGGTGGCATCCCGGCCCTCAAGACCCAGATGGAAGAGTTTGCCTGTGGGATGACGGGGCGCAATGCCCACTTCGGACCGTGCCCCCACCCAACTTTGGCCGGTGCCACCCCCGGAGGGTCGAGCAGCGGGAGTGCGTGGGCGGTGGCCTCCGGTCTGACGCCGATGGCCCTGGGCTCAGATACGGGCGGCTCCCTACGGGTGCCCGCCGCCTGGTGCGGTCTTTACGCAATGCGCGTGCCACAACGCGACTGGTCTACCCACGGCTTCGTGCCCCTGGTGCCCAGTTTCGACACCGCCGGATGGCTCACGGCCACCGCGGAGGACATGTTGACCGTCAGCGAAGCACTCCTGCAGCGGGGCGGAACCCGCATGGGTAAACGGCTGAAAGTCCTCAGCCTCTTACAGCACTCTGGGCATCTCGATCTGCGTCTGAGGGCACGCTACGAGGCCATTGACGAGCTGCTCAACGTCGTTTCGGAACCGGAAGGTTCAGCCTACCTCGCGTTCAATCTTGTGGGCAGCGAACTAGCCTACAACATCCTCGGAACCCGCGAAATGGCCCAAGTTCACGCGGAGTGGCTCGACCCTTACCGTGCCCATTACGGTGCAGACGTGTGGGCGAGGATCGATTCCGGGCGTCGCCGGACGGTTCAGGAGCTAGAGATGGCCAGCAAGAAGCGGCTCGCTGTCACCCAGGCCTTCAAGGACGTCTTCCTGAACTACGACGCAGTTGTCATGCCCGTGGTGCCCGTCCCGACGCCCCAGTATGACCAGATGAACGACGCCCTGAGGAGCCGACTCCTCCAGCTCAATGCCCCGGCGAGCCTCGCCCGCCTACCTGTTTTGACAATTCCGGTTTCCCTTAACGACGGACGGACGGGCGGGGTGCAGGTCATCTTTCCAGGCGTCGTGCGGATGCGATTCTCCGAAATCCTCTCCCTCTTTACCGGCCAAAACTGAGGAGTGAAACCACGAGCGGTGGAGCGAAATCATTTAGTGGGTAAAGACCCTTCGAGTCGCGGCGGCATTCCCGTGCGTATCAACCGCCAACACCATCACTGTCAGGCTCTCCTGGGCACCCCAACGCGCTAAGTCATCGCTGGTCGCATAGGCACGCCAAAATTGACCCCGGCGTTCGACCCTGGCGGGATGGCCGTTGAAGGACACCCGCAGATCTTTGATCGCCTCCGTGCTTTGCGCGGCGCCGTCCACATAACTGTGGCCCCCCACCGAGTTTTGCTCGCGGTTGACCCATTCAAAAATCGAGACTGTTGGCGGCGTTTTGTGCGGGCGGGCAGCGGGAGCGACCAAGGCGGACGTGTCGTAGGTGAAAATTTCCCCCGGAAGCGGTGGCGTGGAGCTTGGAATTTCTGCGTGCTGCGTGAGCCGCTCATAGGCTTCCGCGATGGCGAAAACCTGGACATCGTCCCAGGTTGCTCCCATGAAGGTCAGCCCCATCGGAATCTTGGCATCGGCCAGAATACCCATCGGAATGGTCAGGCTCGGCAGGCCGAAGGCCCGCATCACGTGGTCGGTCTGGCCGCGACGCGCCGCGATGCTCATCGCTTCGTCGTAAGACTCCGCGACGTAGTCGCTATCCGCTTTGCCGACGTTTCCGATAGCGGGGAAAATCGAAGCAACGAAGCCATTTTCCTTCAGCCAGTCCCGGTATTCCAATTCCTGGATCTTCACCAGGCCGCGCAGAAAGTCGGCAAAGCCCGGCACCTCTGGCGGCGGAATCAGACCTTCTCGGATCGTTTCCACCCGAGCGGCCCATCCTCGCGAAAAAGGGCCCTGACGCTGGGCATCGACGGAACCGGGCGGATAGGGAAAGACCTGCGTGCCATCAATGTCGGCCCAGGAAGGAAAACGAGGATCGCCCAAATCGGCCAGGAATTGTTCAAGATACCAGTTCCAGAGGTAGCGCCGATCCGGCTGCGAATTGCGATTGGCAGGCACCCAGTAGGCGGCGGGTAAAAGCCCCCGATCCGCGTAGGTGGGCTGCCCCTCGATGTCGTCATGATAGTTATAAATTAGCGGGAGTTCGACTTCCTCGACGACCGCCCCAGCAGCGCGGAGATTGGCGACGGCTTCCTCAAAGAGTGCCGCCACGGAGGGTCTGAGGGGATAGTTGAAGGTCTTCCCAACCCCCTTACCAATCAGAGCTTTCGGAGCTGCCAACCTAACCCCCTCCAGTGAACGCGACCCAATCAGACTGTGAAAAGTCTCCGGGCGGATGGATTCCGGGGTTGGCAGGGGAATAACCTGCTGCTCAAGCCAAAAATCCCCACGGCGGACCGGGTCGGAAACCATCAAAATATCCAGCACCGAGGCTAAGTCGCGGGTCGTGCGCGTGATCGGCACGACAACATCTCGATCCGCAAACAGCGGCCAATTTCCGCGAATCGAGATCATGCCCCAGGAGGGCGTGTAGGCGACCAGTCCAGAGTTTGACGCCGGAGTGCGCCCGGACGAAACTGTTTCCTCACCCAACGCAAAAGCGGCCATGTAGGTCGCGGTGGAAACACCTGCTCCGTTGGAGGAACCCGAGCCCCGAGCTGCAGACAAGTAGGCGGGGTTGTAGGGGTTCTCTGCACGCCCATAGACGCCCCGCTGCATCCCGCCGGAGGCCATCGGGGGCATATTGGTTTTTCCGAGCATCAGGGCACCGCCCTCCCGGAGTTTTTCCACCGCGAAGGCATCGCGGGGGGCGATGATATCGGCAAAAGCTGGAGATCCGGCTGCCACCGTCAGCCCCTTCACCATGAAACTATCTTTCACGGTGTAGGGGATGCCATGCAACGGGCTCCGAACCTGTCCTGTGGCCCGCTCCGCATCCGCCGCCATCGCCTCGTTGAGAATCTCCGGATTGAGCACCGGGATGGCGTTCAAGCGTGGCCCAAAACGGTCGTAGGCGAGGTATCGGTTGAGATACAGAAACGTCAATTCCGTGCTCGAAATCACGCCCTGATCCAGGGCCGCCGAGATTTCCGGCAAGCCCGCCTCAGGCAACGAAAACTGCTCCGCCAACGAAGCGGAAAAAGATCCAACAAGAAGGACGCTACAGAACCCCAGACCGAGGCGCGAAGCTTGGTTGGCGAAGGATACTTTCATTTCAAGGAATGCTGCAAAGCCCGTGCCATCAGACCACTTTCTGCCGAAAATTGCGCAGATTTTGCGGACTGCTCCGGGCGTCTTTTGCGGGTCAGCAAAATGGTCCGGGCTTTCTCGTCCTTTTCGGTAATCCCTTGCTGAGACTGGGATCATCGTTTAGCGACTCCGTTGAGTGATGTCTGCATCGATCGAAGAACTTCGCGCGGGAGCATGGGTTGCAGGGCTGCTGGGGGCTTTTCTGGTGGGCTTGGCCAAGGGTGGGCTTCCGGGGGTCGGCAACTTGGCGATTCCCCTCTACGCGCTGGCTTTCGGGGCCAAGGCATCGGTTGGCATCTTGTTGCCCGTGCTGCTCTGCGCGGATGTGGCGGC
>DAIQNO010000248.1:0-4096 GCA_036788355.1 Opitutales bacterium
ATCGTCAACGGGGTGACTCGCGGGGGTGTCTGGACTGCGGCCACTGGCTGGGTGATGCTGCCAGCGGCCAACGGCATCAACCCGGAAACTCGGGTGCGAGACGTCAGTGACGACGGCTCGGTGATCGTCGGGCAGGCGAGGACCAGCTTCACCTTCGGTACGACGACCGGCTTCAGCGACGAAGCGGCGGTGTGGCGTCGTCTGGGCGATGGCTCCTACACCATCCAGACGCTGACCCCGGCTCCAGGCGGTCGCTTTGCGGGGGTCTTGGGCTTTTCCGGCCAGGTTTTCGCCGTTTCCGTGGATATGGAGGCCCTTGCCGTTTCGGGTGATGGCCGGACAGTAGTCGGGGTGGGAGCGGCCAACAAGGCCAGCCCTTCCGACCCCGGGAGCAATCCGCGGGAAGGGTTTCTCTGGGACTCAACCGGGGGCCTGCGCAGCATCGGCACGCTGAGCGGTGGCCCGATTGTCGGGAAAGAAAATCCGCCGCGCACCTTCAGCCTCGTTGCCGGAATTGACCGCAACAGTCGCACCGTGGTCGGGCGTAGCTGGTCGGGACTCAATGCCAGCGGCGGCGTCATTACGGAAGCTTTTCGCTACGATGCTTTGACCGGGACAATGGTCGGCTTGGGTGACTTCGTCACGCCAGCTGTTGGCTCTCGGGCCGACGGGATTTCCAAGGATGGAGTCGTGGTAGTCGGTCAAGGGCGTGGGGATAGTGCCGGGGAGCAGGTCGCGGCATTTTTCACGTCCGACGGCGGCAGGGTGGCCCTCGGCGATCTGCCTGGGGGCAGTGTCAATGCCAACGCTTTGGCGGCCAACGCCGATGGCTCCGTAATCGTCGGTCGGGGCACTACGGAGCGCGGCAGCGAGGCTTTCCTCTGGACGGCCACCGGTGGCCTGCACCGGCTTGAAGCGGTAGCCAACCTGACAGCGGTGGAGCTTGGAAACGGCTGGCTGGAGGATGCTACGGACCTGTCTGACGACGGTCGCACCATTACCGGCACCTACTTCGTGCCGGATCCGGCGGGCCAGGGGCAGAACCTCCGCACCGCCTACGTGCTGACGCTGACCGCCGCCGAACTGGGGCTCGGCCCAGACTTGACGGCCTTGGCGGCAGCCGCAGGGCTGCAGATCGATATTTCCGCCGCGCTTCCTGCGGTGCGCTTTCACCGAGATCCGTCGGCAGGCGCGCTTTACCTGCTGCAAGGCACCGATTCGCTGCTCACCCCCTTCTCGGACTTGGTGGAGTATCGGCCCAATGGCAGTGGCGGTTTTTTCCGCACTGTGGTGAGCCAAGGGCTACCGCCCAACCCCAACGGCAGCTCCGATGGTCAAGCCATGGAGGTTTTTCCGGCCCTTCCGACGACCTACTTTTACCGACTGCGACTGCGTGCCCCCTGAGTGGAGATCATGCCGAGCCCTTCTTCCAAGGAGACCCCTGCCGGGGTAGCGCGGGTGAGCCGCAATCGACGGCCGTGCCACGACCGCAGCCGTCGCTCAGCGGGTAGTCGCTGCCTTCTAGCCAGGTGTCCTTGGCGACGACGGAGACGGTGCCTGGCCGCCAAACTGCTGAGCGGCTGGCTGGCTGCGCCGATGGTGGTTATGGCCCAACTGGGAGTGGTGGTGCCCAAGGCGGAGGAAACCGGCGCCGAGGGAGGCACCAGCCCGAGGGAAGTACAGATCGCCCAGAGCCGCGTCATCGGGCGCTCCCAGCAGGCCTTCGACCCCTTGCAGCCGGGCTCCAGGTCGCTCGGCGAGGAGGAAATCGACGGCCTGCGCGATGCCAGCTACGACCCCAACGAGCTGCTGGAAATCCTGCCCAACATCCAGTTTGACAACCGCCGTTTCCGCCTTGGGCCGGACGACCTGGGCGACCTTTCCCCGGCGGAGGTTTCCATCGCTGGGGCGCGGCCTGGAGAGAATAACTTCGTGATTGACGGTGTGGGTACCAATAGCCTGCTGGACAGTCTCTCCCAGCAGGCTTTCGACCAGGTGGAGGCCAGTTCCCAATCGGTCTTCCTCGACTCCGACCTGATTGGCGAGCTAACCGTTTACGACTCTAACGTCCCCGCTGAATACGGAGATTTTCTCGGCGGCGTAGTCCGTGCCGATCTGCGCGACCCCGCCTACACCTTCCGCGCCGCATTAAAGGTCGACTACGCCGCCGACGGCTTGACCAGTTCGATCCTGGATCTCGACCGCCTCAACTATGACCCGGCGGTGGATGGCCCCCTGCCCGAACCGACGGCGTTTCAGCGATTGCGCTGGGGAGCCACCGTGGACGTGCCCGTCCGCCAAGGCGTCCGCACGCTCCTGTCCTACTCCCGCCAGGAAACCGAGGTCACCCGCAGTGCCCTTTCCAGCAGCTATTTTTCAGAGCGGCGCACCCGCTCAACTGTGCGCGAGAACTTTCTCGCCAAAGCCCAGATTGACGTTGGCGACCTCCACACGCTGAACCTCCAGACCCTCCTGACCCCCTATGAGGATCAGTATTGGCGCACCGACCTCAACCGGCAGTTCGGCGGGGGCAGCACCAGCCAAGTGGAGTGGAATACCGACCTCAACCAGACGGCCTACCAAGCTCGCCTTGCGTTGACCACGACGGATAACCGTCGCGAGGAATCCCGAGACCACTACATCTACCTGCAGACCCCCGGCGTCGAGAATACCCTCCGCGGCGGCTTTGGGAACTTCGACCAGTCCCAGACCACCTGGGAGCTGGCACTCAAGGCGACTCGGGACTTCGACGACTGGGATGGGCGGTGGACCGTCGGCCTACAAGCTCGCCGCAGCCAGGCCGAACGGGCCCGGCCAGAGACCACTTTCGGCTATCGGGGGGGCTTCGATCTCACCGGATTCCCCTTTCCCATCACCGTCGCCACGGCCAACCCCGCCGATGACTTGACCTTCATCCCCGGTGAGCAGGTTCTGCTGGAGCGCAATGATTACCGGGCGTTCTCCGCCGAGGCGGTGATCCACGACGTCGCTCTGTATTCCGACTACCGCCAAAAGATCATCGTCCTTCCGTGGCTTACCCTCGTTCCCTCGGTCGGGCTGCGCGGCACCTACGACGATTTTCTCGGCAACCTCAACCTCGCACCGCGGCTGAACCTCACCCTCCAGCTACCCCTCCAGCTCGCGCTGAACGTCGGCTTTAACCGCTATTATGCGAAAAACCAGCTCCTCTATGCCCTTCGAGAGCAAGACCCCGACAATTTTGTTTTTCGGCGCAATGACCCCTTCACCGACCTGACGATCGGCGACTGGCAACTCTCCCGCCAGACCCGCTCCAGCAGCTTTTCCAGCTCCGACCTGGATACCCCCTACAGCGACGAAGTGGTCGCTTCGGCGGCGGCCCCAATCTGGAAATTGGGGGAGTTTCGCGTCAAGGGAATCCTCCGCTTCGCCCGCGACGGCTTTGCGCGGTCTGAACCCATTACCGAAACCCAGGTCAACGAACTCGGCAACCCGTTCACCTTCCAGCGCTTTGAACTGACCAACGACGGAAGGGGGGAATACCGCTCCGTTTCGCTCGAGTGGGCGAAAACCTACCGCAACAGCACCTTCAGCATCTCCTCGACCTGGGCCGAAAACGTCATCGCGCCGGGCACGGACACCCTGCTCAGCAACACTGAACCCGGTCGCGAAAACGAGGCCGTGCTCTTGCGTCGCCTCTCGGGCGAGAACTCCATTCTCAGCTTCAACCAACTCGGCATCGAGCGGGAAAACTTCAACGTCCCCGCCTACGTCGCCTTTTCCTGGCTGGGGAACTGGTTCGACGGTCGGCTCACCACGGGGATTCGCGGACGCTTCCGACCGGCCTACACCACGATCGTAGACCTCGACACCGACACCACCCTCAACGGCCAGACTTTCGCCACCTATGAGGAACAAGACCTCCCGACCCAGACCATTTTTGACGGCACCCTCAGCTACCGCCTAAAACCGATCCAGCGCGGAGTCCTGGAAATGCGGGTCGCGATCGATAATCTCTTCAACACCACCCCCAACGTCGAAGTCACCCCCCGGCAACCCTATCAACAGGGCCGGACGTTCTCCCTCGGTGCCACCCTCTCCTTTTGACCGATCACCA
>DAIQNO010000249.1:0-4083 GCA_036788355.1 Opitutales bacterium
GGCAGAAGATCCTCGCCGATCGGCAGCCCCGCCTGTTGCAGGTAGGAGGCCAGCAACGAAGTCCCCGACCGATGCATCCCGGCCAGACAGATCGGGAGGGAGGCCGGTCGAACGCGGTTTTTAACCCCTACCGGGGCGACCTGCACGGGCCTCTCCTTTGGCAGTCGTTGCTCACCAAAATGCCGCAAGGATTGAACATTGCGATACCAATGTTGGAAGCGCTGGAGCATCGGAGAAAATAAAAAAGGCCCACCATTACTGGCAGGCCCCGATCAACCGACTTCAAAGAACTACTTGCGGCGGCGAGCAATCATCACGCCAGCACCGGCGGCAACCAACAAGGCAGCCGAGGAAGGTTCTGGGATGAAAGGCTCAGAAGCGCTGAAGTTGTCGAACGCCAGGCCAATACCAGTGGTCTTGGTTCCGTTGAAGGTAAAGGTGATGTAGGAGATCGGCTCCAACAAACCATTGAACGAGAAGTTCCACTCCTGGCCGTCAAGGCTGGTGGTGTCAGACACCGGATCAGTCGCTGGAAAAATCGGAGATTGGTTAAAACCAATCACGTCACCGGACTCATTACGAGCTTCGACCAACCAACCTTCGGTGCCTTGCTCGGCAAACGAATCGATGTCCCAGATTTCGCCGGAGGCAGAAGTCGGACGCGTGGTTGGGTCGTAGGTGATCACGAACACTTGACCGACCGTAATGGCGTTGCTGGTAGCCGAACCCCCGCGGAGGAACCAGCTATCCAAGGAGGAATCAGCCAACGCGGATTCCGTGTCGCCGACCCCTAAGGTATCGTTGAAGAAGCCGTTGACGGAGTCCGTTGCACCAACCCGCTCGAAATACGCAGGGGAGGTCACAACTGGGATACCGTCGGTTCCGATCGTGCCGAAGCCGAAGGAAACGAGAATCCCACCGTCGTTGTATTGGGCGGAGGTTGACAAGGCCGAGTTGTCCGTCGGCGTCACGTCAGTAGGGGTCAACTCGAAGTTGATGATCCCGTAGCCAGAGGTGGCCGCGAGGGCCAACCCCGAGAGGAGAAGTGCAGATTTGTGGTGTGTTTTCATGGTGAGAGTTAAGCGATGAGAAGACTTGTGGCAGAACTAATAGCGTCTGTCAACTCGAAATCTCAATGACTTCAAGGAGTTTTGCGCCGCTAGTTGCCTCAATTACAGTGAAGGATGCCCATCTTTTTTGGGGTGGTCAAGGATTTTTCTGAAAAAAGTGATCCCGGTGGAACCAACGGCTCGGCGGGCAAATCGCCGCCGAGATGTCCACCGTAACGGGCTGGGCATCATCCATCGGCACGTGGTCAATCAACAGCTCCCCAAGGGCCGAAGACTGGATGACCGGCTGGCGATCGACGAAAGCCAGCAGCCGCAGGCGGTAGGTGCCCGGTTGGAGATCCAGGCGATCGATCGTAGCCATCACTTCGTAGCGCCCCGGCGTCTCCGGCAGGTGGCAACGACGCGCACTGTTGACGATGGCCGCGTTCTCGCGGTCTTTCCCCACCAGCCGAATCGCCAGCACCAGGTCCTTCACCCGATGCGTCAACTCCAGGTCGATGCGGAAGGTGACGGCACCCCCGTGGCGGCAATACCCGGCGGGCTCCCCCGGCAGGGGCACCTGGGCCAGCCCATGCACCACCACGCCGTGGGCGGCAGAGGCCAACGGACCTTCCGTCGAGGCCATCAGCGTCGCCTCACTGTCCTCGACATACTGGTTAATGATCGCCCGAGGCTCTCCCAAGGCTTTCACCCGCCCGTGTTCCAGGTAGAGCACCTGGTTGGAGATCCCCTGCACGGAGGCCATGTTGTGCGACACAAAGAGCACCGTGCGCCCGCTGCGCGACATCGATTCCAGCTTGCCGAGGCACCGCCGCTGAAACTCCAGGTCGCCGACCGCCAAGACCTCATCGACGATCAAAATCTCGGGCCGCAGGTGGGCAGCCACCGCAAAGCCCAAGCGCACACTCATGCCCGTAGAGTAGCGCTTAATTGGGGTGTCGATAAACTCCGCGACCCCCGCAAAATCCACGATCTCCTCCAAACTGGCGTCAATCTCCGCCTTCCGCATCCCGAGGATGGTGCCGTTGAGGTAAACATTTTCCCGCCCGGTCAGCTCGGGGTGAAAGCCGGTGCCGACTTCCAGCAGAGACGCCAGGCGGCCCCGCAGGCGCACCCGGCCCGAGTCGGGCTCCGTAATGCGGCTGATGACCTTCAGGAGGGTCGATTTACCGGCCCCATTATGGCCGATGATCCCCAGCACCTGGCCCTCCTCGACCGAAAAGGAAATCTCACTGAGGGCGTGGAACCGCTCCCGGCGGGCCACCGCTGGGCGCCCGGACAGCAACCGCAGCAGGCCGCCCAGTTCCTCGCGAAAACTTTGCGCGTTGAGGGTTCCCAGGCGATACGACTTACAAAGTTGTTCAACGACAATCATGGTTCAACGCCCTCTCAGCAGGCTTCAATCTTTTCCGAAAAACTTCACCCCCCAACGACTCCACGCCCCGTCCTCAGTCCAACCTCGCACGCTTCGGGGTCACCAGGCCATCGAGACAAGGGCACCGCTCAGGCATAATCAACGATGGTCCGTTGCGTCTGGTTAAAGACCAGGAGCCCCGCCAGCGCAATCACCAGCGTCATCGCCACTGAGACGGCAACCATCCCGGCGGGAGCCACCGGCGTCCCCAAAATCAGGTGGCGGGCGTTCTCCACGATCGCACTGGCCGGATTGAGCGCGATGATCCACTGCGCCCGCTCCGGAACCTCGGAAAACGGGTAGATGATCGGCGTCCCATACATCCAAGCCTGCACAAAAAAGGCCAACAGGTGCTGCAGGTCCCGATAGCGAGTGCTCAGCGAGGCAAAGAGAAAACCCACCCCGATGCCCAAGAGCACCAACTGCCCCACCAGCAGGAACACCACCGGCAGGGCCACACTCACCCGGATCGTCTCCGCCGTCGCCGGATTCACCCGGTAAAAAATCCAAAAAGCCAACAACACCACGCTCTGGAGCGCAAAATTGACCAGAAACGACGTCGCGCCGCCCAGCGGGATAATCAGCCGCGGGAAATAGACCTTGGAAAACAGGCCGCGGTTACCGATGAACACCGCCGAAGCCATCAGAAAGTTCTGGTTCAGCAAGTTCCAAAACGTGATCCCGCAAAGATAAAACAGAAACTGCGGGACGCCGTCGGTCTCAAGCTGGGCGATCTGCCCAAAGACGACCGTGAACACCAGGGTCATCAAGATCGGCTGGATCACGAACCAGGCCGGCCCCAGCACCGTCTGCTTATACTTGGCCAGCAAGTCCCGCTTGACCAAAAAGTAGAACATGTCGCGGTAGGCCCACAGATTCCGCCAGTCGATCAACT
Organism: Opitutales bacterium; assembly: GCA_036788355.1. GTDB lineage: Bacteria > Verrucomicrobiota > Verrucomicrobiia > Opitutales > Cerasicoccaceae > DAIQNO01. The sequence goes on from DAIQNO010000249.1 coordinate 3,380, forward strand.
GGAGGTGCCGCGATCGTTCAATAATCGTTTCGGTCAAGGCCATGATGGGAAACTCGGATTGCCCTAAACGGGGGCGGAAAAACGTAGCTCAGGGCTGACAGGTCGTGGACGGAACTTAGTAGCGGGCGGTGGATCGTGGGGACGGCGAAATGGCACCAGGCGGTGGACAGTCCTGGCTAAGATCGGCACGGTCAGCACCGCGGAACCGAGCTATGGCAGATAACGCCGCTCCCGCAAAGGACTTTTCGCCGATCACCACAGAACCCCGCTGCTCGGTATTGACCTTGACCGTGGTGGAGGCTGCCCGGCAACCTCCCGAGAAACCCAGACCTGCCGTGAATCCTCTCCCGAAAGACCCCCTTCAACCGCGCCGCCGATGGCCGCAGGTCCCGCGCGTGCTCGCGGGGTTGACGCTGCTCTCTGCCATCGGTTTCAGCCCAGCCCTCCTCGGCCAGACGCCCAGCAGCGGCCCCGGCGCAGCCCCCGGCACCGCGGCCAGCGACAACCAATCCGCCGGCCTGAGCCACGCCACGGCCACCACCGGGCGCATCGTCACCGGCCCGATGATCGGCCCCGTCGACCACCGGGAGGCCTGGTTGTGGGTGCAGACCGATGCCCCGACCACCGTCCAGGCCCGATTCTGGCCCGTCGAGAGCCCCGAGGCCGTCCGCCGGAGCCCACCGGTCACTACCACCTCGGAAGGC
>DAIQNO010000250.1:0-4046 GCA_036788355.1 Opitutales bacterium
AATTTCGTGACTCGGCTCCGGGTTTCGACCACTTGGCGGAGCTGGATAAAGCGAACGACTCACCCCATTGCTCGATATTTCCTGTAGGGGGCTTATCAACCCTGGGGCCTGACCTCAGCAAATCGGCTACTAGCCATTGCCGTCAGCCGAAAAACCGCTTTTCACGGCCGCATTTTCGTGTCATAGTTTGATTATTAGTTATGAAGCGGCCCTACTTCGAAAGCTATCTGGTGGAACATCGCTTGGCGGACGAGTGGTGGGTTTCCGCCGATGCTCAGGTGCTGGAACGGGTGATGAGCCTCGACGAGATCGCCGAACTCGAATACGAGCTGCCCGGCCGCGTCATCGCTTTGATGCATCCGGCGGTGGCCGACAACCCCGACTCCCACTGGGTGACTTTCGAGTTTAGTGGGATGGATGCCTTGCAGTCGGCCACCATCACCGAAGTTCGCACGCCTGAGCAGGAGAAGATTTTCCAACGCCTGGATCGCATTGATGAGACCATTGCCGAACTCCGCTCGCAGGTGAGTGGCCTGCGGGTGCAGGTCGAGGAAATGATGGGCATCCTGCACGAAGTGCTACAGATGCGGCAGATGAAGGAAGAACTGTACCACCGCCAGCAGTTTATCGAAGCCGGCGAGGAGTCACTACTCGCCAAAACCATCCGCTACGAGGAGCAGATGGCCGAACTCGATCAGCATCGCGATGACCGGGATATCAATCGCGTCCGCAGTGCCTGAAGGATGGCTGCTTAGGGAGCTCTCCACCGATCGTCGGCTACTCGGGTGCTGTTTCTTGGGGCGGCACCTTCAGGAACGTCGCCGGGGTCACCCGGCGGGACTCCCGACTTAGCTGGTTCAAAAGATAAGGCTTCCAGTAGCTCCAGGCAGCCGCAAAGTCGCCAGATCGCCGGGCGGACTCCCCGGCCCAGTAGCGGGCAAAATCCGAAGCCTGCTCATCGCGATCGACTATCGCTCTCGCAATCGCCCCTGCCGCCGCCAAGTCGTCGCCATCGAGGGCACGCCTCAAACTGGTTAACGACACCTCCTGTGGGGTTAGGTCGGAGAATCGCTCCAGCAATCGCTCGCGCTGAGATTGCTCCCGTAGTGACTGGTCGAGGGGAGGTGATGGAACGATGATCTCGCGGTGCGCCAAGTTCACTGCTTCCCGATACCGCACGGTTTGCGCCAAGGCCAGGGCTTGCAGAAACCACCCCTCGGACAATTGCGGAGCCCGCTCACTGACGAAAAGGAGCATCTCGTTGACATCGGCGATCGTCACCCAGCGCAAGCCCAGTTGCAATCGCTGCGCGGCTGAGAATCGACTGAGCGACGGGTCTTTACCGATGAGCTGGACCATCGTCCGGTGAAAATTGGCCAGTGGGATGTCTTGCAGTTGGAGAAATTGCAGGTCGGGACTGGATTCTGCCAGGCGCCCCACCACCGGTGCCGTGAAAGGGAGTTGTTTGGCGACAACCAGCATCCGGCGGAAGAGTTCCGTCTGAATTCCGACATCGGCTCCTTCCAGAGCGATGAACCAGGCCTCCTCCATCCGCTCAAGGTTCACCGTGCTCCAAGCAAGGCCCTCTTGAAAGGCGACTTCCCGCACGTTGGGTCGCAGCAACCTCGCGATGGCAAAATCCTTCTGCGCCTCAACCTCGCGGTCTAATCGGATCCGTGCAGAAGCCCGGATCACGTAGGCTGGGTGGTTGACCGGGTCGAGTGCGAGGAGTGCGTCAGCAGCAGTGATCACCGCCTCAGGGTCCCCCATCGTCGAATTCAAGCGCTGGCTCAGCAGTTCTGACAGGGCACGATCGTCACTTGCGAGGAGTTGCGGAGCCTCCCGCGAGGCGGGCGCACCGGATAAGGTGGCCGCTTGCAAGAGGGCCTCGCGATTGGCAGTCTGTCGCCCTGCGGCCACTGGCTCCTTCACCAAGGCTTGAGCCAGGGCGAGCCGCGATTGCGAAATCGCCACTGCGGAATGCCATGGCAGTCCGAGGGTCGCCAGGCCCCACACCGTGCCGACCCCCAAAAAGGCCAACCCCACCAGCCGCAACGCCCAACCCGGCGGGCACCACGTAGCCCTGCTTTGGCCCGGTTTGGCAATCATCCGAAGCATCAGCAAGGATAACCCGAGCATCGCGAGATCAGTATCAAACTGGCAGAGAAAGGCTGCGACGAGAAGCACTCCACCGGCGATGAAGAGGATCAAGCGAAATGGCAAAACACCGTCCTTGGGCATCGGAAGCCCCTTTACAAAGAGCAAAATTATCAGGAAAAGCACCAAGCCTCCCGTCGGTAATCCGATCTTGGCTAAAACATGGGGAAACGTGGGCCAGGCTGAGGCATTCAGCGGTGCGGCGTTGCCGAGCAGTCGCAAGACCCCCTCAAAAGACGCACCAGTGGCCCCGAGGAGGGGTTGGGCCCCGATCAGAATCGCCGACTCCGCGTAGGCTTGCTGATCCGAAATCTCCCAAATGGGTCCTTGCGCTCGGAATGGCCCTAGATTCGGCACCAGGCTCAAGGTCAGGATCCACGCCGCAGCTAGCCCAGCGAGCAATCCGAACCGCACTGGCAGCGCAAAGCGCACCTTTTTCCGAATCAAGCCATACCATACGGTGGCACCGACCACGGCGACCCACAGCCCCAGAAGAAACCCTCCGGTAAGGATCGCCGCGACTTGCAGCATCAGCCCGGCCAGACTCATCGCGGCCTTGAACCCAAAACGGTAAGATTCCCCAAGAAGGATGGTCAGTGAGAAGAGCGCTCCGAGCCCCAACCAAAGTCCCGTAACGGCAGGATCCGGGTGAATCCCTGGCGTGGCGGTCGGCTCGCCAGCCCCACCGCCTGCAATGGTCACCCTCACCAAAATCGTCACCGACAAAACGGTCGTGCCCAGTGCCAACCCAACCACGACTTGGCGCACTTGCTGGTTCGACGGCTGCCAAGCATAAAACTGCCACAGCAAAGCCGCTAGGGCCGCCGCCGAGGCCAGGGCCTCAGCCACGGGCCACCAGGACACGGCGAGCGTCGCCGGGAAGCTGCCATCGGCCTCCAGGAGCCCAAGCTGCCAGCCTGGAATGACCAGCGGGAAAGCCGCCTCGGCCAGCGAGCGGATCGGTAACAACGGCAGTGCCATCCCCATCAGAATCAGCCCCAGCAACCAGTTCGCCGAGCCTCCCGGCGTGCGCTTTGGCGGTCGGCAGAGCAGCCAGAGGCCGACCGCACCGATAATCAAGGCTTGCAAGCCCAACGGGGACCCGGCACCGAGGGTCAGTCCAGCGATCGAGGCGGTAGCTACCGCCCAGCGCAACCAAGGAAGCGCCTCGCCGGGTTCAGGCACTGGCAAAGTTTTCCGTTCAGGTGCTGAACGCTGGTGTCGTTTCGGATGCTTCCGGAGCGATTTCCGGTGATCGGAGACCTCGTCGGTTCCTCCTTTCGGCAGATCCCCGTCGCTTTCCGCTAGGGAAACTCCGGGCTCCCTGCGGGAGTCGGATCCAGGGTGAGCCAGCAGCCCGTCAAGACGCAGTGCCTCCTCGGAGTCGCTTCGAGGGGCTCGGCTGACAGTCTTTAGGGCTTTACCCTCCGGCCCCGAAAGCAGCGGGGGAAGTGCTTCCAATTCGCCCATTCCGGCGTCATCGGTAATATCCCACGGGCTCGCCCGGAGACGGACCGACGGAGAACGACTCCGCTTCTTGGTGGAGGAGCCCCCGGAACGGGAGCGCGAGGAGCTGCGGTGACGGCGGCGATGTCCCGACGCCTGCTGGGAGGATCGGTTGGATTCCGGGGATGGCTCCAGGGGTGGCTCTGGTTGGTCGGCATCGGGGGTATCGGGCATCGCTGTCTCGGTGACATCTTATCGGCCCAGAATCAACCCTTAAGCTTCACCCTAAGCCGCACGTGGACCGCGTGATCATCGCCGACAACTCACTGGGCGTGCCAGGACAATCTGCTTGGATGAGCAGACCCGCTACAACCTGAGACGCTTCCGGGTGCCCCGACAACCCTACAGCGGCAACGAGAGCTGATCCTCGGCTTGCCGAGTGG
>DAIQNO010000251.1:0-4020 GCA_036788355.1 Opitutales bacterium
GGCAGCCCAACCGGTGAAAGTGCTCCAGCAGCCGCTCCGCTCCAGGCAAAACCGTCACATCCTCCAGCATGATCTCCCCGAAATGCTCCCTGAAGTGGCGCACCGCCTCAGCAGCCAAGGCCTCCCCCACCAGCCGCTGCATCGTCACGGAAATAGAACCGCCCACCGTCCGACGCACCGTCGCGTAATCCGTCGGTTCCAATCCGAGCTGCTGGGCCGCGTAAACGTAACAACGGAAAATAACCTGAAAATGGTCGATCAACGTGCCATCGAGGTCAAAAAGCACGGTTTTAGGAAAGGCGGCGGGCAGAATCACGGCTCTATCCGCTGCCTGTTTTGAATGCCCTTGGCAAGTCCGGCATTGACCCTGCCACCACTTAAGCCGAACCCTCCACCTGATGAGCACCGACGGCGGCACCTCACCAGCACCTGCCGACCTTGCCGTCAGAACGGCGCGATCTCGAGGCACCCCGCCGGAGGTTTCTCGCCGGTGCCAACGGAAATCGTCGTCCCTCACGGCGATGCTCCTGGCCCTGTTCCCTCTCCTCCTCACGTCCCTGCCCAGCGCCTCGCACGGCCAAGTCAACCGCCGGGAAGCCCTGGAGGGCACCGGGGTCTCCGACGGAGAATACTCGGCCCCCGAAATACCGCCGCCGCGATTGCCGCCGGGCTCCCTTCAACCGTCACCCCGCGCTGCCGACGACCGTTCAACCAGGGCCATGCCGCCGCACCAACAGCCACCGAGGGCCGCCGATTCCGACAGCAGCAGCGCGTTAATGCCCACGCAAGAGCCAGTCGGGGCGACGCGGCTCGATGGCACTAGCAACCCCCAGAGCAGCCCTACGGGTGGCGATTCCGCCACCGCGAGTCCCACCGGCTTCTTCCGCCCAACCGACCGCACCTTTAACGACCCTTTCGATGATGACTCCCGCTGGGCGGCGGAACCCACCGATTTTTTCGGGCAACCCGGCGAGCGGGACTCGGACTCTTTCACCACCCAGAACGGCCCGACGCGCAACGCTCTGGAGGGAACCCTCGTGCCGGGAAGTGCCCTTTCCGCCCCAGAGTATGCCTCGCCGATCGGAACCAGCTCGCAGGTGCCCATCCCCGCCGGGCGGCTCGTTTTCGGCACCTCGGGGCTCCTGTCGGCCACCACCAACCGAGACAACCGCGCCGGCAGCCGCTCCGAAGCCCGGCTCAACGTCCGACAATCCGTCGCCTACCGACTCGTCCGGCTCTGGGCCCTCGAAGTGGGCGCCGACCTCACCGGAACCCTCACCGCATCAGGGAATAACAACGATGTAAATCCATCTCTGCGGGCCAGCCTGGCCGGGCCCAACCTCGGCAACGCCCCCCTGCGCTTTCGCGCCGATTACGGCTTCGCCTGGACGACCGACACCGACGACTCCCTCGGAACCACCGTCACCACCCAGAACCACCGCCTCGGCACCTCCGGCGTCCTCCAGCCCAATGACCGCCTGCAATTCGACCTCGGAGTCGGGGTCGCGTATCGCCAGACCGACAGTCCCGCAGCCGTCGATCTGCTCACCGTCTCGACCACCACTGGAGCCCGTCTCCGGCTCAGTGAGCGTCTCCGGGCCACTGCCAGCCTCGGAGCATCCCGCTCCGAACCCGACCCTTTTGGCGACAGCGCGCCGACCCCACCAGACCGCCCAGCAACCCCCGGCGACACCAGCTTTCGCGGCACCATCGGCGCCGAGGTGGACTTCTCCTCCCTCCTCTCCGCCAGGGTCAGCGCAGGCGTCAACGTCTCCGTCCCTGACCAAGCCGAAGAGCTGTCCACCGGCGAAGACGACCGCGAAGTGCAGGTCCGGCCCCTCGCCCAGGCCTCCCTGCGCTGGCAAGCCCGCCCCCGCACCACCGTGACCGCCGAGCTCGGAACCAGCCAAGGACTCGCCACCTCCGGACAACGCCAAGGCACCTACCAAGCCTCCCTCCGCCTCAACCAAGCCCTCCGGCCCAACCTCTCCGCTGGCCTCGGCACCTTCCTCAACATTTCCGAATTCTCCGAGCCCGACGCCCGCACCACCGCCGCCTTCGGCCCCCAAGCCAACCTGGAATACCGCCTCCTCGACAACCTCTCCCTCGGCGGCACCCTCAGCTACCGCACCAGCCTTTCCACCGCCGAAGACTCCCGCTTCGAAGCCATCGACCTCGCCGGAGGCCTCCGCTTCCAATTCTAAACGGCCAACTTCAACACCAATCGTCCACTGGAGCCGCTCCTTGCCAGGGCTCCTAGCCCCGCAACTGCGGAAGGCTCTGCCGCAGTTATCGCACCATCAACGCGCAAAAGACTTTCTCCAATGTGCCTTGCGAACCCAGACCGGATTAGCCAACCGGCTGACGGTAACGTGCCTCTTGGCCTGCGAGCTGAGACCGCGCCTCGCCCAGCCGATTTCCGCTCACCGAAGACTTGCCGAGGGCACGATTTCTCGACTAAAGCCTTTCGCGTGAGCTGGTGATGCGCTTTGACCTCCAACAGATCCTGCACGCGTTGCTGATGTCCACCTCGGAGGCTCTGTCGATCCGAGACATTCAAGGCGTCATTACGCGCTACCACCAACAGCACCACGAAGCCTCCACCGAGGCCGAAGACCCCAGCCCCGCCCCGCCATTTCCCGACGGTCGCCCCGAAGCCCAACAGGGCGAAATCACCGACATCCTCGCCCAGGTGCCCGCCATGCTGACCGCGACGCAAATCCGCGACGCCATGGACGAGCTGGCCGGAAAACTGGCCGACCAAAACGCCCCCTATCGCCTGATCCAGGGGGCCGCCGGCTACCGCATCGTCGTCTCCCCCCACCTCGCGGAGTGGGTTCGCCTCCTGCGCAACGAAGCCCGCCCGCTGCGCCTCTCCAACGCCGCCCTGGAGACCCTCGCCATCATCGCCTACCGCCAGCCCGTCACCCGCGCCGAACTCGAAGCCATCCGCGGCGTCTCCATCGACAGCGCCCTCGGCAAGCTCCACGAACTCGAACTGGTTTACGTCAGCGGACGCGCCGAACTCCCCGGACGCCCCCTCCAATACGCCACCACGGATAAGTTTCTGGAATACACCGGCATCCGCAGCCTGTCCGAACTGCCCGCCAGCGACGTCCTCTCCCCCCACCAGCTCAACGCCTGGATCTACGAAGCCACCCAACCCCGTCGGCCCCCGTCCGACCGCGAAATGGGCCTGGCCGAAGAAACTGCCGACCCGTAATTCCCGGAGCGGCGTTACCAGTTCGCCTCCCAACGCCCCCAAGCCCGCTCGGGGAGAACCCCATCTGGCAGGTTTTACCATTACGTCTCGGCGTAGAACGCTAATCCCCGTAGGCAGAATCGCTTGGTCTGCCTAAGATATTGACCAATCCTCCCAATCTAAACCAAGCACCCTCTGAAAATGGCGGACATTCAAAGTGGCAACGGTCAACCCCGACGCTTTAGCAGTAGCGGCTATAGCAAGGTCGAAATCATCGACTATTTGACCCGATTTTGCTTGTTTCGCCTTCATCTCGCCAAAGACCGAAGCCACACTCGCGGTAAAATCAAGAGTTACCAAGCGTCCACTTAAAATGGCTTTATAGGCTGTCCAAAGTCGTTCTGATCCCTTTGAAAACAGGCCATACTCCAACTCTGCAACCGAGATAGAAGAGATGGCTAGTTGACTGTCCTTGCAAGACTGCCAGCGGGTCTGAACCGTCGTCGAAGGGTGCGGGCGAAGGGGCTGGCAGTAGACCGAAGTATCTAATAGATAATGAATCGCCATTAGTCGAAGATTGATTGTGCTTTGGCGGTGTCAGTGCTGCGAGATGGGAGCTCGAAATCATCCACCAACCGTCCGAAAGACGCTTCGAACTTTGACCTAGACTCCCAAATGCCTGCGTCGGCGCCTCCAGAAGGCAATTGAATCACGTCGCTTGGTAATGTCGCTCCCTGCTCTGGCCCGCGATGCACATCGGACCTCCCTCCGACTCGCTTCCGATAGCGGCTAAATCGGTGGCGAAGGGAGCCTTTTTC
>DAIQNO010000252.1:0-2006 GCA_036788355.1 Opitutales bacterium
TCTTCGCAAGTTTTTCCACGTAATTGGTGTTAACGTGATGTTTCTCATCACGGAAATTGGATCCTCCTGGCTTAGGTTTTCAAGGATGTTGCCGATAACCCCTATGCGCGGCGGTTATTTTCTGATTTTTTGACCGTTCAATAATTTTTTCATTTTTTTTCGATCAGGCCACCCATTCTTATTGCAACTGGACAATCAAAGGAAGATACTAACCTTAAATCGGGCACTTCGTCCGTCATCGCTGCCATGTTAGCCCCGACCGAGATTCGTCAGCGGAGCCAAGACCGGGAAACCGCGTTTCGCTCCAGTCTCTACCAGGAGTTTCTCGCTGAGCGTGAGGAAATTTTGCGCCATAAGTGGCTGGAAAGTGAAAAAGCCGGCTACGATGTGGGCTTTGAGCGGGCGCTGCTGGATTGGATCCGCAACCACCGCGATGATTGGCGGGCGGCCCGACGACAGCAACTTCTGGAGCACCATCAATACGGCACTGAGTCTGGTCTGGAGTCGCGGAAACGGAGTGCCTGAGGGTGCATGTGGGGGGTTCATTCCGGTGGCAGATTTTTAAGGCACCGGCTGTTTTAAGGATTTTCGGCAATAATGCGGGCGATCGGTTGGGCGATACCGTGAATCGCTAACGAAGCGATTTTGGCAATGTTTTCTGGATCGCTGGTCAGCCAGGTTGCATCTACGCCGTAAGCCCGGCGGATCGTTTCGGGGGTGAGGGCTTGCAGGGGCGTTCCGAGGGCGACGGTCGAGCCTTCGGCGAGCAGTAATACTTGGTCGGCGAGTTGGCGTGCTTGGGTGAGGTCGTGGAGGACGATGACGACGGCAGCGCCCTGATCGGCGAGTCTGCGGATGGCCTGAAAGACCAGCCACTGGTGCCGGAGGTCGAGGCCGTTGGTGGGTTCATCGAGCAGCGCGAGGCAGGGCTGTCGGGCGGCGATCGGGTCGTGGAGTTGAGCCCAGCAGCGGGCGATCTGCACGCGGCGTTGTTCCCCGCCGGAGAGGGTAGGGTAGAGGCGCTGGGCAAGGTGGGTGGCTTCGACCTCCCGGAGGGCCTCGTCGCAGATTTCATCGTCACGGGCCTGGAGGCGTCTGCCGAAGTGTGGCGTGCGGCCCATCATCACCACCTGAGCCACAGAAAAGTCAAAGTCGAGGGTGGCCTGTTGGGGGAGCACGGCTCGCCAGCGGGCGAGCTGGCGCGGCTGGCGCAGGAGTGTCGCGAGCGGTTCGCCGAGGAGGTGGATGTCGCCGTCGGCCAGGGGGAGTTCCCCGGTCACGGCGGCAATCAGCGAGGATTTTCCGGACCCGTTGGGGCCGACGACGGCGAGGATTTCGCCGCCGTGAACGGTCGCATCGACGCTCCCCAGGACTGTTCGGGAGCCGCGTCGCACGGTGATCTGGCGGAGCTGCAGAATGGGGGTTGGCACGGTCGGAAACGAGTTTCTGCGGCCAGCGAGGTCTTTCAAAACTTTTAGGATGCCGGTTACAGTGGGGCTTTGATGGGCGTGGGCGAGTCTTGGGCAGGATGGCCGTCGAAGCTCGGGACGCAACGCGGAAAGTGCCGCACGCGGCAGCAGGAGGGGCGGTTTCCGTTGATGGGAAATCGGTTTTTAACCTCGCCGAAGTCGATTGTGGCCTTCACGCTGTGAAGTTTGGCGCTTGGGGTGTTTCAGGGGGTGCCGTAACCTTTTTCGGGCTAATGAGTGATTCGATCAAACATGAGTGTGGGATTGCGGTGGTGCGGCTGCGCCAGCCGCTAGATTACTACCAGGAGAAATACGGAACGCTGCTTTATGGCTTCAATAAATTGTTTCTCTTGATGGAGAAGCAGCATAACCGCGGGCAGGATGGGGCGGGGATTGGTTGCGTGAAGCTGAAGATGCCTCCGGGTGAGGCTTACATGTTTCGGGATCGCGAGGATCGTCGGAACCCGATCGACCGGGTGATCAAGCGGCAGTTGCTGGCTTATTCCAAGCTCGTAAAGGACGATGTGATCGTGCCGG
>DAIQNO010000252.1:2016-3996 GCA_036788355.1 Opitutales bacterium
CGGAGATCTGTCGTGAGATCGAGGGTGACATCCGCCGGCAGTTGCTGCCGGCACACTGCCAGACTGACGATGTGATCGTGCCGGAGTTTCCAGACACGTTTAAGCGCCACTGGGCTTTTGGCGGTGAGGTTTTGATGGGCCACCTCCGCTATGCGACCAGTGGGGGCTACGGGCGGGCGACCTGTCAGCCGTATTATCGTAAAAGTGCGTGGCCGACACGGGCGTTGATGTTGGGTGGCAATTTTAACATGACCAACGTCGATGAACTGAATGCGCGGTTGATTGCACGGGGGGCGCACCCGATTTTCGACACGGATACGCAGACGGTGCTGGAGGAAATTGGCTACCATCTGGACGAAGAGCACCAGCGTTTATACCGTGAGCTCCGGGACAATGGAACTCCGCGGGAGCGGATCGCCGAAACGATCAGTGCACGCCTCGATCCGGCGGAGATTTTGACCCAGGCGGGCCAGCATTGGGACGGGGGTTACACGCTGACGGGGCTGATCGGCAACGGGGACTGTTTCGTGATGCGCGACCCGATGGGCATCCGTCCGGCGTGGTATTTCGCGGATGATGAAGTGGTGGCTTTCGCGTCGGAGCGGGTGGCCCTGATGACGATCTTCGACCAGCCGGAGGAGGCAGTGCGGGAGATTCAGCCGGGCCAGGTGGTGGTGGTGAAGAACGATAACACCCTCCAGGTGCGGACTTTTCGGGCGTCCACCGGGCGGCGGTCGTGCATGTTCGAGCGGATTTATTTTTCGCGCGGCAACGACCCGGAAATCTATCGTGAGCGCAAGGCTCTGGGGGCGGCGTTGGCCGGCCGCGTGGAGGCGGAAGTCAACCAGGATCACAGCCGGGCGATTTTCAGTTTCATCCCCAACACGGCGGAGGTGGCCTACTACGGCTTGATGGAGGAGCTGCAACGGCGGCATCGGGGGCAGGTGCGCGAGGAGCTGAGGGCCGCGCTGGAGGGGGGCACCCTCGATGGCCCGCTGATCGACCGATTGTTGGATGGCGGTTGGCCCCGGGGTGAAAAGATTGCCCACAAGGACATTAAACTGCGGACGTTTATCGATCAGGAGAAGAGTCGGACGCAGTTGGCGTCTCACGTTTACGACATCACCTACGGGCAAGTCGGGCCGGAGGATGTCTTGGTGTGCGTCGATGACTCGATTGTTCGCGGGAACACCTTGAAGCAGTCGATTTTACGGATTTTGGCCAACACGCGCCCCCGGAAGATCGTGATTGCGTCCACCGCGCCCCAGATTCGCTACCCGGATTGTTATGGGATCGATATGAGTGAGCTGGGCAAGTTTATCGCTTTTCAGGCGGCAGAATCCCTGTGCCGGAGCACGGGAAAGGGGTGGCTGTTGCAGGAGATTTACGCGGATTGCGTGGCCCAGCATGGGCGCCCGGCGGCCCACCTCGAAAATCACGTCCGCCGCATTTACGAGCCCTTTTCGGAAGAGCAGATCAGCGCGGAGATCACCCGCTTGGTCGCTCCAAAGCTGAGCCACTGGCAGGGTGAGATCGTCATCTTGTATCAGACCGTGGCGGCCCTGCACGCGGCCCTTCCGGCAACCACTGGCGACTGGTATTTTACGGGGAACTACCCAACGCCGGGCGGCTACCGGGTGCTCAATCAGGCCTACATCAACTATTTCGAGAACCGGCCCGGTCGCGCCTACAGCAGTAACCAGACGGCACTTTTGGGGGCCGAGGCGTAACTGAAATTGGCGTCGCTGGGGGTCGGTTGAAGTGGCCGCGCCTGGGGTTGGCTTAAACGGCTCTTGGTGGTCAGACCCGCTCCGGGTGGCCTTGGAGGCCGATTTTGGAGGCAACCTGCGATCCTCGAACTTGGTCGTCAGGAGCTTAGGTAAGGGTCGGTTCATCCCCTTTGGCGGAACCGACGTCCATCTTATAATAATAGACCCACAGGGATTCGAACCCCAACTAAAAGAACCAAAATCTTCTGTG
>DAIQNO010000253.1:0-3984 GCA_036788355.1 Opitutales bacterium
CTTCACGACCCAATTCAGCATCGGATACTCGTTCGACCTTTCGGAGTATGCGGGGGTTGAGGGTGCCGCGATCGATTTTGGTGCCTACTATGGTTTCATCTTCAACGATCAAGGTGAAGATGCCACCTACTACGGTTTGACCGCTGATCTCTCCTACGCCTTGAGCGACAACGTCAGCACCTCCCTCGGCATTCGCTGGGCAGGTAACGACGGGGTCACTGGTGCTGAGGGCAACACCGGCGGTATCGAAGGCAACACCGGCGGTATCGAAGGCAACAAGGACACCTTTTGGTTCGGTGCGTCGATCGGTTTCAGCTACTAGTTGAATCCTCGACCCGCTTTTCCAAACCCGCCTCACTTCGAGGCGGGTTTTTTGTGTCTGGTTGTCAAAGTTAAGCGAGTCAAAAATCTCGCTGCTTCTTGAGAGGCAGCCGTTTTTTTCCTTGAGACAAAGCCAGCTATGGAGAATGATGGTTTGTGGCGTCAAAATTGCTGAGACGGCGCAGCCGCAAGGGTTCCGTCGGCCCCGGCTAGATCGAACCGGTGAAGATTTCAGACTCGACGCCTCCTTAAACCCTCCTCCAAAAGTTGCGTTATGTTTAAGCCCAGAAAGAGCGCATCGTCGGCCACGAAAAAAGCGGCCCAGCCCGTGGAACCCTCCGTAACGAAGAAAGCGGCACCCACGAAGAAGACCCCGCCCCCGGAACCAAAAGCCGAGCCAGTTGCCGAGCGCCCCACCGCGACCAAGAAGGCCGTCGCGATTCCCGTGCCGATGCCGACTCCGACAGTGGCCGCAGAACCGGCCCCGGTGCGATCGGAGCAGTCGGCACCGGAGCCCGTCGCGGTGAAACCTGCTACGAAATCATCAACCAAAAAGGTGGCACCTAAGGCGAAAGAAGAATCTTCGGCAGAGCCTTCCCCTGTCGCGAAGGCCGTGCCGCCGCCCGAGAAGGCCGCCGAAACGCCACCCGCCCCGGTGAAAACGGAGAAGCGATCCGCGCCGAAAATGACCACCGTCGTGGCCCAGGTGGATGTTGGCTGGGGGAATAGCCTCTTTGTGCGAGGTTCCGCTCCGGGCCTTTCCTGGGATAAAGGTCAGAAGATGGACTGGACCGACAGTGGCTGGACGTGGAACACGACCGCCGCCAAGATCGCTTTTGAACTCAAGCTGTCCCTCAACGACCAAGTGTGGGCAGCGGGCGAGAATCTGACGGTCGCGCCCGGCCAGACCCTGGTGGTGCGACCGACCTTTGGCTAAAGGGACACCACCGACCGGGCCGTTGGAGAGAATCAGGTCGGCTTGCAAAAGCGAAAAAAGTTAGGAAGGGGCCGAGCTTTCGATCTTGCCTGGTAGGGTTTTCCCGCCAGACTTCGGTTTCTGCAATGAAACATTTTCCCTACTGCGTCCTGCTTTTGGCCCTACCTTTTTCGAGCCACGCCTTTTTTGAGATCGGCAACATCGGCCCATCCGCGCTCGCTTGGAATAGTTTCGGTTTTTCGGCTTCGACGGTGACCAATGGTGCCACCGCAACCGTTTTTCAGACGCCAACGACCTCCGTTCAAGTGCCTGTAGATGTGACCCGCTGGACGATTTCTGACCCCAATAATAGCAATACCCCATTTCTGCAGCTCGATGCTTACCTCGAAACGGTGAACTTTGACTGGACGGTCGAGGTCACCAGCCCTTCGACGGGCTACCCCACTCAGCCCACTCCAGGCTATCACCCTGGGACCCTGACTGCTGGCTTTGACAAGACCATCCTCCCGGCGGTGCGCTGGGCTGATTCGACAACCACCGACGGCGTGCAAGTCCCAATTTCCAGCGGAGTGGTCAGCAACAATGCCACCCCGCGTCTGTTTCTGGGGCGGGCGACCAACGACGCTGCTGGCGTAGTCGGTCAGTTTTCGGTGGCAAACGGCCCCTCGCCGGGCCCCTTGAACTCTGGGTCGGTCGCTTATTCCGTGCGGATTGTTTTGACGCCCCTGAATAGCTACACGCTCAACAGTGTCTACACCGCTGGCCACGGCACCGGAAATCCGGAACGCCTGACCCTGCCCACCACCCGACCAGAGCTGACCCGGCTCAACGGAACTGTGGTTGGAAGCGACGGCAACCAGACCGCTGACCTTGATGGTTTCCAGGAAACCGGAGAATTCGGTAGGCTTGATGGGACCGACGGCACCATCGTGGCCTTCATCAATGAGGTGGCCACCCAACTCAATCCGATCACTTTCACTTACGACACGGTGGCCCGCGACGGCACCTACCAGACCTTCACGATCAGCCAGATCGGCGCGACGGTGCCAGAACCGGGGAGCTTTGGGCTGCTGGCTGCTCTGCCGGCCCTCGCCGTCTTGCGCCGCCGGGCCAACCGATAAACCGCCACCATCCTGGTGGTTCCCGATCTCAGGCGTCCCGAAGCTTGGGGCTCCGCCGGCGGTGAGGGAAGAAGTGTCGGCAGAGGACGCAGTGAAGGCCGTCGCACTGGCGCGCTTGGCACTCAGCTCGCCCGTAGAAGATGATCCGCAGGTGAAGCTGATTCCACGATTCCTCCGGAAAGAGGCGGCACAGATCGGCCTCCGTCTGCCGGACGTTGCGCCCGGAGGTGAACTTCCAGCGTTGGGCGAGCCGATGAATGTGGGTATCGACCGGGAACGCAGGCAGGCCAAACCACTGCGAGCGGACGACCAAGGCCGTTTTCCGCCCCACCCCCGGCAGCGCTTGCAGGGCTTCAAGCTCCACGGGCACCACGCCACCGTGTTGGGACACCAGCAAGCGCGATAGCTCGACGATGGCCTTGGCTTTTTGCGGTGCCAACCCGCAGGGTCGGATCACCGCCTGAACTGCGCTCACCGGGAGGGTCGCCATTTCGGCAGGACCACCGGCCAGTGCAAAGAGGTTCGGAGTCACGGTGTTCACCCGCTCATCGGTGCATTGGGCCGAAAGCAACACCGCAATCAGGAGGGTGTAGGCGTCGCGATGGTGCAAGGGGACGGGAGTCTCGGGAAAGCGTGCTGCCAGGTAGTCGGCGATGGCCGCTGCCCGCGCCCGACGAGCTGCCACAGTGTCACGCCCGGCGTTGACCAGGGCCGTAACCGCCGGCAGCGTCAACTCCGCTGGGTGGTTCATGGAGCGAGAACCGGGGTTGTGGTCATCCCGATCCCGACGGCGGGCGGGCGGAGTTGGTCGTTTTCTTGGAGGAGTCGCGCGGCATGGGCGGCGCGGAAGGAAACCAAAGCACTGGAGCTGAGCATGATGAGAACGGCCCACAGCGGCTGCAACACCCCAGCCACCGCCAACCCCACGCCGAAGAGGTTGTAGATCAAGGCATAGCGAAAATTGCTCTGCACGGTGGCCTGGATGCGGCGGGCCAGGATCACGGCCGCCGGAATCTGGGCCAGGTTTCCGCCCAGCAGCACGCCATCGGCGGTGGCTTTGGCAAGGTCGGTGCCGCTCTCGACGGCGATCGAAGCAGTGGCGTGGGCCATCGCCGGGGCATCATTGACGCCATCGCCAACGAAAAGGACGGTGCGCCCGGCGGCAGCCCAGGCCCTCAGCCGGGCCTCTTTCTCCGCAGGCGTCAGGCCAACTTCGAGCGTCACCCCTTCAAGAGCGTTCCAGGCCGGGGCGGCGTCGCCAGTCAAGATCCGGCAGTCGATCCCCAGTTGCTTCAGTGCTGTCAACGCCTGCTGGGCCGTCGGGCGCAGCACCTCACGGAGGGCCACGGTGGCCATCCGTTGCCCATCCATCGTCACCACAACGCGATAAGCCGACGGTTGAGCTTCCCGATCACCTAGAGACTCCTGCGAGCCGCTCTGCTCCGGTGAAGCGGCTTCGGACAAGAGGGTCAGCTCAAACTCCGCTGGCAAATCGCGGAGCTGGGGGAGGGCTCGATCATCGGGTGCCAGGCTTAGGCGGGCCGCGACCCCCTGACCCGGCACGAGGCGGGATTCCCGTAAGATCAGCCGAGGTACCGCCACGGA
>DAIQNO010000254.1:0-3973 GCA_036788355.1 Opitutales bacterium
GAGTCGAAGTGGGGCCGCATCAACGGCTTGGTGATGTTACTGCCGCATGGCTATGAAGGGCAGGGGCCGGAGCACTCTAGTGCCCGCCTGGAGCGCTACCTGCAGGCTTGTGCGGAGAATAACATTCAGGTGGCCAACGTGACGACTCCGGCGCAGTATTTCCACCTGCTACGGCGGCAGATGAAGCGGACCTTCCGCAAGCCGATGGTCTTGATGTCGCCGAAGTCGTTGCTTCGGCATAAACTGTGCGTTTCACCGGTGAGCGACTTTTGTGCGGGCCAATTCTGCGAGATGTTGGATGATCCGGCAGCCCCGAAGAAGGCAAAGCGGGTGGTGCTGTGCTCGGGGAAAGTCTATTATGACTTGTTGGCGCATCGGGAGGCTCAGAAGATCAAAGACACGGCGATCATCCGTGTTGAGCAGCTTTACCCTTTCCACGCCGAGCGGCTTAAGGAGTTGCTGGCGAAGTATGGAACGGCGAAGACCGTGGTGTGGTGCCAGGAAGAGCCGCAGAATATGGGTGCCTGGAGCTTTGTGATGCCCCGGCTTTATGAGCTGCTGGGCGGGCAGATGGCGCAGTATGCGGGTCGCCGGGCGGCGGCTTCGCCCGCGGCGGGCTCGCTGGCGGTGCACCGTCGCGAGCAGGAAGCCTTGGTGTCTAAGGCGTTCACGCTGGGGGAGTGAGTCGAATCCCGTGATTTATTTCTGGCCCCTTTGCCAAAGCGATAATTTTAAGTTATTCACTGAATCGAGGCGGCCAATTTAGACTATTTTCGATTCCGCCGTTTTTATTACGTCTAAACCATCATTACCGTGTTCACCGTCGCGGTAGTGTCCCTAAATTGTTGTGATGATTGTTGAAGTAAAAATCCCGATGATGGGAGAGTCCATCAGCTCCGGTGTCCTGGCGACGTGGCACGCACCGGATGGTGGTCGGGTGTCGGCGGGCCAGTTGTTGCTGGAACTGGAGACGGACAAGATCACCCAGGAACTCCATGCCGAGTCGGGAGGCACGCTGCGGCATCGGGTCGCAGAGGGCACGGAGGTGGCCGTCGGGTCGGTGGTCGCGATGATCGAGTCTGGTGAGGCTGCCGCTGAGGGCACTTCGGGCCGGACATCGGCGGATTCTGGCTCGACATCGGCGGCTCCGAGCGGGTCTGCTGGCATTTCGTCAACTTTTTCTTCTATGGCCGCTTCGACTCTAGCTTCCCCCCAACCTGCCTCTGTTCCGAGCTCTGCTGCGCCGTCTGGCGGGCAGGGGACCCTGGACATCAAGATCCCTTCTATGGGGGAGTCGATTTCTTCGGGTATTTTGAATTGGCGGGTGGCCGACGGTGCGGTGGTGAAAGAGGGCCAGATTCTGGCGGAGTTGGAGACCGACAAGATCACCCAGGACTTGGCGGCGGAGGCGGCGGGGGTGATTTCGCTGCGGGCGGCGGACGCCTCGGAGGTCAGCATTGGCGAGGTGGTGGCGGTGATCCAGCGCGGTGGGGCAGCGGCGGTTGCGAGCCTGGCGTCTGAGAAATCGGCTCCGGCGGTCGCTAAAGCGGTTCCGGCGGTTGCGCCGGGCGCGGTAGCCAGCCATGCTCCGGCGGATGGCGTTCCGTTCCCGATGTCGCCGGCGGTGCGCCGGGTGGCGGCAGAGACGGGTATCGATCCGAAGAGTGTCGCTGGGACGGGTAAGGATGGCCGCGTGACGAAAGGTGACCTGCTGTCAGCGGTTGAGGCGGCCGTGGGTGCGGTTTCACGGGACCTAGAGGCGGCGGAGCGGTTGGCGGCCTCGAAGCGGATGGACCCGGAACAGGCGGCGGCTTCCCGACCGCCGTTTTCGCGGACGCCGACGGCCTCGGCTGCTAGTGACGGTCAGGCCGGGGCGGCGGCGTTGGGTCATGGTGGGCCACGGACTTCACGGAAGAAGATGAGCCCATTGCGTCGGAAGATTGCGGAGCGCCTGGTGCAGGCCACCACGGAGGCGGCGTTGCTGACCACGTTCAACGAGGTGGATATGTCGGCGGTGATGGAGCTGCGGAAGCGCTATCAGGAGGATTTTGTGGCCAAGCACGGGGTGAAGCTGGGCTTTATGTCGTTTTTCGTGAAGGCCACCGTCGAAGCGTTGAAGGCGGTGCCAGGCATCAACGCTCAGCTCGATGGCGATGAAGTGGTGACCAACCATTACTACGATATTGGGGTGGCCGTTGGGACGGATAAGGGGCTGATTGTGCCGGTGATTCGGGACTGTGATCGACGGGGTTTTGCTGAGATCGAGAGCGAGATTATTGCCAAGGCGAAGGTGGCACGGGCGGGGAAGTTGACGCTGGATGACCTGCAGGGCGGGGTTTTCACGATTTCCAACGGCGGCATCTACGGCTCGATGCTGTCCACTCCGTTGTTGAACATGCCCCAGAGCGGCATTCTGGGCCTGCACAATATCACCGACCGCCCGATGGCGGTCAACGGCCAGGTGGTGATCCGTCCGATGATGTATCTGGCGTTGTCCTACGACCATCGTCTGGTCGATGGTAAGGAGGCGGTGACTTTTCTGGTCAAAATCAAGCAACTGATCGAGGCTCCGGATCGTCTGCTTTTTGGTCTGTAGCCGCAGGAGATTTTCTTCGTGAAGTTGCGATGCGACGGGAACGTCGGACGGGTTTTCCGAGTCTTTCGCCAAGAACTGTCATCACCAACCTGTTTTTGCCATGAGATTGAGACTTTCCTCTGCCAGTCTAGCTGATTCTGCGTTCTGTGTTTGCTTAGCTTTCGGAGCTCAGAGGGCGGTCGGTGCGCTTTGCTGTGCGTCTAGGTCGGTAGTCGGTGTTCTTTGCTTGGGGGTGGTGGCGGGGCTTCTCGCCGGGACCCCGGGCATGTCGGCGCAGAATGGGTTAGCGGGGCCGAGCATGACAGAGAGTCAGCGGGTGGCCTTGCCGTTCGGGGAGTTTCAGGTGCGGGCGGCCCGGCAAGGTGGGGTCTTAGAGGCCCTGCCGATCTACCAAAATCCGGCGGAGATCACCCAGGCCATCGCGGTAGCGATCGCTCAAGCGGAGGCCGCCGGTGACCGGCTGGTGGCGGCGGCGGAGTCTGCCACTTTTGAGAACACGATCGTGGCGTTGGATCGTCTTTACGCCGACCTGAACCGGGTGGTGGGTACGATTTACCTGGCCAAGGAGACCTATCCGGATGCGGAGCGGCGCGAGGCGGGGAGTGCCGCGATCCAGCGTTTCCAGGAGTGGAGCGTGGGGTTTTCTTTCCGCGACGATATTTACCTCGCGATCAAGACTTTCCATGAGAGTGGCCTAGCCGAGGCATTGGAGGGTGAAGACCGGAAGCTGCACGAGGATACCTGGCGGAGCTTCACGAAGCGTGGCTTTGACTTACCGGCGGCGGAGCGGGCGCGATTGGAGGAGATCCTGAAGGAATTGGGCAATCTGGCGTTGCAGTTTGGTGACAATATCCGAGCTGCGACCTCGCCGATGACTTTTACAGCAGAGCAGTTGGCTGGCGTGCCGGAGTCGTTTTTGGCGACGGTGCTAAACGAAGATGGCAGCTACACGGTAGATGCCAACATCACCTTCCATTACGTAGCGGTGGCGGAAAATGCGATTTCGGAGAAGACCCGCAAGACGCTTCAGATTGCCCGCCAGACGCGCGCGCGGGAGGATAACGTTCCGCTGTTGCAGCAGATCATCACGCTGCGGCGCGAGGCGGCGGGGCTCTTGGGCTACGCGTCCTGGGCGGATTACCGAACTTCGGAGCGGATGGCGGGCAGTGAGGCGACGGTGCGGGAGTTCATTGCGGAGATTGCGACGGGCCTGGAGCCGAAGTTTGCCGCTGAGAATGAGGTGATGCGGCAGATGAAGGCGGTGGATACCGCCAATGAGGACGCAAAGTTGGCCTTTTGGGATGGGTTCTATTATCGGAACCAGCTCAAGAAGCAGCGTTACGCGGTGGACACGGAGGCCCTGCGGCGGTTTTTCCC
>DAIQNO010000255.1:0-3969 GCA_036788355.1 Opitutales bacterium
CACCCGCCGCGCCCGCCAGTCGCTCCCCCCCGACCCCCACTTCTGCACCGACCCCGTTCCGCCACGCCGACGCTGCGACCCGCTGTGCAGCGCGGCGGCAACGTAGGCCCTCCGCTTCATTCTCGACCGTCGAGCACCATTTTCGGCCATCACTGCCAGTTGGCGTTGCCGTCGGAGCCGCTTTCGACATCCTCCAGTGCAGGAACACCCTCCGCGCTGCCATGGCCTTCGAGACGATCTGGTTCACCTTCCAAATTGAGTTCTTCGACGCGGAAACGATGGTCGATAAAATCCCCGCTGATGACGAGCGCGAGGCCCGCGCCACCATCCAGCGCATCTACCCCGAGGCTCGCGTCGTGCGCCTGCTCTCGACCGAGCGCAAAGAGAACTACTTTGCCCGCTTTGACCCCTCCACCGCCAACCGCCCCCTAGCCAGCAACGCGTCCAGCCGAGCGGGCCCCTCGGGGGCCAAGGCGGCCCCAAAGCCGCCCCCGGAGGAGGCCTCCAGCCTCACCTTCAGTTGCCCGGAGTGCCAACACCGCATCCTCACCGCGCAACGCCTAGAAACCGCCATCGAGCACTGCCCGCGCTGCGGCTGGCGCTATGAAAACCGCCCCATCCACCACAGCCTCACCGTGATCGCGCCGCTGCCGGCCAAAGAGTCTGCCCGCCGCCCCGAGTCGCCGCCCCCTGCCGCCGCCACGCGGCCCGCCGGAGCCCCGTCGAGCGGCCACCCCACCGGCGGCTACCCCGCCGCGACCCCCTGGCACCAGATCCTCGAAGTCACCCCTGAAGCCGACCTCCGCACCGTCCGCACCGCCTACCTCAACCTCATCCGCCTCTACCACCCCGATAAAGTCTCCCACCTCGGCCCCGACCTCCTCCGCTTCGCCGAAAACCGCACCGCCGCGCTCAACGCCGCCCTCCAAGGCGCCCTCAAAACCCTCCGCCCCTAAGCCTCCTTCTTAGACCAGCAGGGGTGTGATTAAAATTGCTGGGAGGCTGGGGCAATTTCCCCCTGGGAGCGCCGGCGTCCCCGCCGGCCCGCTTAAGGTGGAGTTTCCGACGAGGACGTCGTTATTCCCAGGGGCGTTGCTCCCTTGACTTCTCAGATCCGAGGAATGCGCGGCGAAATCGACCTCGGGCATCCAAAATGGCTCCAGAAACCTTCCGCCGTCAACCTCCAGGGCCTGGCCAGTTTTGACCGCCACAAGCTGACAAAAAAGTTAGG
The DNA here is from genome assembly GCA_036788355.1 of Opitutales bacterium. Taxonomy (GTDB): domain Bacteria; phylum Verrucomicrobiota; class Verrucomicrobiia; order Opitutales; family Cerasicoccaceae; genus DAIQNO01. Next base: position 1,232 of record DAIQNO010000255.1, read on the forward strand.
GAAGCAAAACACGGCGCAGATTGATAAAGTTAAGGCCGCCATCCGGGATCTGCTCGACCTTTAGACTAAAAGGAGCAGCATTCATCCGTGTGCACCCCCGTTACCCCAGCCCACCGCCGCGTCGCTCACCGGCTCGGTGGGTTGCCGACGAGCTGGAGAATCTCCCGCGGGTGGCCGGGCGGTCGCAAGGCCTGCAACGCCGCAGAGATGTCGGCCCGCTTGGCGGCATCGAGAAGCGGCGCCAGGGCCCTCGGGAGAGCGGCGGGGCGGGTAATGACCCGATCGAGCCCCGCCGAGCGCAGGAACTTTACGGTCAACCACTCCTGCGGCATGATCCCCCCGATGCCGTTGTGGATCACCGGGCAGCCGCAGAGGATGGCCTCGCAGGTCGTGCCGGTGCCCGGACGAGCCAAAATCGCGGCGGCCCCGGCCATCAAGTCGCGGATCGCCGGGCTGTCCTGCCGGGGTAAGGCTACCACCGGCAGCCGCGGGTTGGCGCAGCCCCAGGCCCGGATGGCCGCCCGCGCCAAATCGTCGTTACCGCACAACGCCACCACCTCTACCCGCGTTTCCGCCCGCGCCAAGGCCCGCAACAGCGGCAGGTGGTTATGGGCGCTGTTGGCACCCGTCGCCAAAATCAGATACGGCGCAGCCCCCGGCAGCCCTGTGGTCTCCCGTAGGAAGGCCGCCACGCCCTCCCGCGTGGCCAGCCGGGGACGCGCCTCCCAGAAACACGGATGCAGCAGAAACCCCGCCCGGTGGCACCGATCCGGCGGCATCCCCAGGCGCAACGCCTCCGCATGGCAAGCCTCCGTCGCCGCGAGGAAGCTGTCTCCCGCTGGGTTCACCCAGCCCCGCGCAAAGCCGTAGCCCCCGAAAACCTCGCCGCAGTAGGTCAGGCAACGCACCCCCGGCACCGCCTCTCGCGCCAGCTCAAAAAAACCGTGGTTGAGGTGCGCGTGCGTGCTGATCACCACCTCCGGCGCCCACGCCGCGACCCGCTCCCGGAAACGCTCGCGCGCGACGCGGGCGATCCGACCCGCGCGCGCGTGCAACTGCAACGCCTCCAACAGGTTAAAGTAACCATGATGCGCCCACGGCGCCTGCCGCTGGATGACGTTATACGCCTCCACCCCCAGCCGATAGAGCCCGCTGATACTCTCCAGAACCTGAAAAATCTCCACCTCCAGCGGACGCTGCCCCGGCACCGCCTCCTGCGCAGCGAGAGCCGCCCACGCCTTCAGGGAACGCGCCCGCATATCGTGCCCACCACCCGTGCTGGAGGTCATCACCAAGACGCGACAGGGCTTCGCAACATCGAGCTTCACGGCAGGCAGCGTATCGAGGGTTCTCAGCAACGCCACCCCATCGTGGCACGCCGGGAAGCTACGACAGCCGCCCCCCTGACGGCAACCCCCTAAAGCGGCCCCGTCGCTCTGCGCCCAGCCTGGCTCCCAGGCTACTTTGCCGCCTTTCTGGCCGACTTTTTCGCCGACTTCTTGGCCGACCCTGCTACTTTCCGCGAAGCCTTCTTCGCCGGGGCTGGCTCCGCTGGTGACGCTTTCCCAGCGGCCTTTTTTCGCGCACCTTTTTTCCCTGCCGCCTTCTTTGAAAGTGTCGTCGTTGCCGCCTTCTGAGAGGTCGCCTTCTTGGCCCCGCGCTTCCCTCTAGCGGCCTTTTTTCCCCCGGACGGCACCTCGCTGCCCCCTGGCTCTGAGAGCCCTGCTTTGGCCGCCGCTTTGGACTGACGCCGGGCGGCCCTTTCCGCCGCGCGAGCTGCCTTCTCCGCTGCTTTGCGAGCCGCCTCCAGCTCCGCCCGCAAGGCCCGCCGGTGGTGCTTGGCCACGATAAACCCCACGCAACGGCGGCTCCCGCAGCGGCACGGGTGATCCTGGTAGTGGTCGCGGTCGTAGCCGTAGTCAAAGGTCAGCTCGGCCCCCCGAGGGATGTCCTTACTGGCCACAATCCAAATCCGGTCGTCCTCATTGGTCGCCTGGCAGTTCTCCTCGCAAGAGTGGTTGATGAACTTCGCCGGGTTGTCGGGGATGTCCCCGTCGAGGTCCCATTCCTCATTGACGTCGAAAATAAAGACCTTCGGCCCTCCCGTCGCGCCCCCCTTGGCCTCCTGCGCCAAGCACCGCCGCAGCGACTCCTCTTTGGAGACCCGCTCGCCGAAATACTCGATGATCTTGGTGCCCGCCGGAATATCCACCCGGGCAAACATCCCCTGCTGATGGATCACCGAGTCCCGCAATTCCCACAGTGTCACCGAGCTTCCCATCACCCTCATCGCTACCGAGGCCCCGCCCCCGCGTCCAACCCCAACTTCCACCAAAACCACACCCCTGGGAGCGTCGGCGTCCCCGCCGGCCCGTTTAGGGTGGAGTTTCTGGCTAGGACGCCCCTGCTCCAAAGCCGCCTAAACCGCACCGAAACGCCACCAAAACACCCCGCCGGGAGACCCCTGAAAATGTCACCACCTTCCCCTACAACTTAAATCGTTGATGATGAGGATTTAGCAAAAATTTTGGCTCTGGAGCAACTGGAGTGATACGAAGTCTGGAAATCCGTTTTGATTTCTGTTATTCTCTGCTCACAACCGAAACCTTACCGAAATCACCTCCCGGCCCACAACCCAACCAACCAGCATCCCTCACCCCTCCATTCCCCCTTTCCCCCTTCCGCATTCCCACCACCCTCCGCGCCCCCCGCGCCCTCCTGTTCCCAAAAAAACAATC
>DAIQNO010000256.1:0-3959 GCA_036788355.1 Opitutales bacterium
TAGTCAGGAGGGTCGAAGTCCGCAGGTTGCTGGAGAGCTTTGAAATGGCGTAGGCAGGATCAGGGCGATCAGTGTGGCAAAGAGCGCGGCCTCGCGCATTGGCAAGAGGCGATGGCCGATCTGTTGCTGGTCGTATTCCAACGAGACCAGGGCCACCGGTGCCCCGTCGTCCAAAATCACCCGGGTCAGGTGGAGGTGATCGCCCCCACGGGAAGGGTGGCGCTCGATGCTGAGACCCCCTGGAGTTTCCACGGCTTTCGCCAGGAAGCCCGCACGCTCCTCGGCGGGGTCACTCGGGGCACCCACCGCGACCAGCGAGCGGGGCACTTCACCGACTTCCAGCAGTTCAAAATAAAAGATGCCCGGCCAATTTTGCCGGATGGCTTGGGCTTCCCGCTGGAAGTTGGCCGCGACCGCTGCGGAAACGGCGCCCGGCTGTCCATCGCCGTCTCCGGAGACGCCCAAGGCCCCGGTAGCCGTGCCGTTCCGGCTTTCACCCAGGCCCTCCGCAACGTTATTCGCGAGAAACTCCGTCAGGCGGTAGAGCTCCATCTCGATCGTCGCCACGCTGATTCTGGCAGCCGTAAAATAAAAGACGGAAATGGCGATCACCGACGAGCCGAACGACAATCCCAAGGCTACCCAGCCCAGTTGTCGGGCATCAAGTCTTGCCAAAATGCGGATCAGCGGCAACATGGCAACAGAGCTGAGGTTCTTAATCAGAAGTTAACTGGAACCGATGAGAATGATGAAAAACACCTTCTATAGGTGGACTTATACGTTAAGGGACCGGCAATCACCAAGGTTTTCTACCTAAATTGCTTTCCGGAAACTCAGTATCTAACCGGCCCAAAAACCATGTCAACCCATCTTCAAGGAAAGGTCGTTATTCTCGGCGTCACCGGCAGCATTGCCGCTTACAAAGCCGCCGAAATAACCTCGCGGCTGGTCAAGTTGGGGGCCGAAGTGTATCCGGTGATGACCGCCGAGGCGGCCAAGTTGCTCGGCCCGCTGACGCTGCAGACGCTGTCCCGGCACCCGGTCGCGGTGGATCTCTGGGCCGAGGAGGGGAGCTGGCAGCCCGGCCACATTGAGCTGGCCGACCGCGCCGACCTGCTGGTGGTGGCACCGGCCACCGCCAACATCCTGGCCTGCTTTGCCCACGGCATGGCCCCCGACCTGCTGACTAGCATCTATCTGGCTACCCCCGCCCCGGTGCTCCTCGCGCCCGCCATGAACGGTAAGATGCTGGCCCACCCGGCTACCCAAGCCAACCTGCAGACCCTCCGGCAGCGGGGGCATCAGATCGTCGGCCCGCAGGCGTCCGGGATGCTGGCTTGCGGCTACGAGGGCGCGGGCAAGCTGGCACCGGTCGAGGAAATCATCGCGGCGATCCTGGCCCACTTTGCACCGTAAAGTCTCTCGACCGGGGTGGCGTGGCGACCTCGCGGACCGTCCCGGAAGTCGCACCGTCGCCAGTGAGCAGCGCCGTGCAACACCGCTCTGGCTTTTCGCGAGGCGGCCGCCCAAAGTCACGCGGTGATCTGGTGGTATCGCCTTTTTTTGCCGGTGGCCTTGTTGCTGGCCTTACCGGGGGCTTTCCTGCGGATGCGCCGCCGGGGCGGCTACGCGCTGGATTGGCCACACCGCTGCGGCTACCTGCCGACGGTGGCCCCTAAGCCGCCGCAAGCCCGCCGCCTCTGGCTGCACGCGGTCAGTGTCGGCGAGGTCAACGCCCTGAGCGGGCTGGTGGAGGCCCTCAGTGCCCAGGGGGGCTGGCAGGTGGTGCTCTCAACCACCACCTCGACAGGTTACGCCCGCCTGAAGGCCCTCTACAGCGGTCATCCGCTGGTCGGGGCGCTCTGCCTCTTCCCGATGGACCTCTGGCCGTGCAGTGCCCGCGCCTGGGAGCGATGGCGGCCCGATGTCGTCGGCCTGCTCGAGGGTGAACTCTGGCCTGAGCACCTGCACCAAGCCCACCGTCGCGGCGTCCCGGTGGCCATTCTCAACGCCCGGCTCTCTGACCGTTCTTTTCGCCGCTACCGCGCGCTCCCCTGGGCCGCACCGTGGCTCCTCGGGAAAGTATCCCTGGCCACCGCCGCCTCACCCTCCGACGCCGACCGACTCCGCAGCCTGCACCCCGCCCTTAACCTGCATGATGTCGGCTCCATCAAGGCCGACTCCCCGGTCGGGCCGGTATTGAGCCCCCCGGAGCGCGAGCAGCTTCGCGCCGAGCTCGGTTTCCCCCCCGGCACGTTTCTCTTCGCCGGTCTCTCGACCTGGCCCGGCGAGGAAATTGCTCTAGCGCAGGCGGCCTCTGAAGTGATGACCCATTTCACCGAGCCCGCCAAGGAATCAGGCCAGACGATGGGGCCACCCATTTTCGGCGGGAAATCCGACCACCATGCCCCCATGCTGGAGCCCCCGGCCATCGGCCTGTTGTTGATTCCCCGGCACGCGGAGCGGCGCTCGGAAATCCTCACCGAGCTGCGCCCGTTGGCCAGCACCGTTACCCTCCGCAGCACCGGGGAAACCCATCCTGGCCACGACCTACGTGCCGCTCATCGCCCGGTCGCGGAACCGGAGGCTCGGCCCGACGGAACCGAGGCCAGGCGGCCCCGGATCTACCTGGCCGACACCACTGGCGAGATGGTGCGCCTGATGCAGGCCGCCGACGCCGTATTTATCGGAAAAACCTTGCCGCCGCACCACGAGGGCCAGACGCCGCTGGAAGCCGCCGCCCTCGGGCTGCCGATGCTCCTCGGGCCGCAGGCCACCAACTTCCGCAGCCTTACCGACAGCCTCCTCGCGGAGGGGGCGGCTCGGCGACTCCAAGGCCCCGCAGAACTCGCCACGGCCCTCCGCGCCTGGCTGGCTGACCCCGCCGCTCGGGCGTCGCTCGGCCAGCGGGCCAAAACCTGGCACCAGGCCCAGCGCGGGGCCGCTGCCAAGACCGCAAAACTCCTTCGCGACCTCCCTGAGCCCACCAAGCAGGCAACCTAGGCTGGCCAGCCGCTGACCAACCCCCCAAGCTGTCTCTTCCGAGCTTTCAAAACGTCCGGAAATCTGCCCTTTTTTCGGAAGAATCTGAAAGAATCCCAGCCCTGTCTTGCCCCCTTGAGCCCGGCAACCCGCCACGTCCTGAACCGCCACCCGCCACGTCCTTTCCCCACTGATGCGCACCTTTTTCCTCTTACTCGGCCACGAAATCCGGATGCTGCTCTTGCTGCCGACCTCCTACGTCGCGGCGGGCCTGTTTCTGGCCCTGATGAGCTTTCTCTACACCCTCTCGATCTTTGCCGGGGCGACCGAGCTCGGTGACCGCCCGCCGGTCTCTCTGTTCTTTCAGCTCTTCTTCCTCCCGGTCTGCTTCATGGTGCCCCTGCTGACCATGCGCCTGCTGGCCGAGGAACGTCGCCTCGGCACCCTGCAAAGCGTACTCAGCACTGGCGTCAGCCCCCTGCAGGTCGTCTCGGCCAAGTTCCTCGCCGCCTACGGATTCTACCTCGGAATGTGGCTGCTGACCCTCGGTTTCCCCTGGCTGCTGGAGCAGCGGATGCCCGTCCTGGTCGCCGAAGCCCGCCTCTGGGACCGCGGCGCCCTCGTCGGGGGCCTCGGCTTCATCGCCGTCACCGGCCTGCTCTACGTCAGCCTGGGCCTCTTTTGCAGTGCCCTCACCCGCAGCCAGCTCGTCGCCGGCATGGGCAGCTTCTGCGGCCTCTTTGCCCTCACCCTCGGCCCGGCCCTCATCGACCCCGAAATGCTGACCTCCGCCCCCGTCTTCCGCTGGCTGACAGAGCCCCTCGCCTTCCTCCGCGCCTTCGACCAACTCACCGAAGTCAGCCGCGGCGTCCTCGACACCCGCCCCTTGGTCCTCTACCTCTCCGCCGCCGCCGCCCTCCTCGGCGCCACCACCCTCAGCGTCGAAGCCCAACGCGGCTCCCCAACCTGAGAGGGAT
>DAIQNO010000257.1:0-3949 GCA_036788355.1 Opitutales bacterium
CCTTGAAGGTGGCGGGATGCGGTCAGTTCGGCCAGTCTGGGGCGGGGGCAAAGAAGGAGCCGTTGAGGCGGGCGGTGGCATTCCAGTAGGTCGGGGTGGCCAGCGGGTCGTCGGTAAACGGGAACAGAATCACGTGGAGGGACTGTCTTTCCTGGGCGAGGAGCTGAAACGCGGCCACGAAGGGGGCGGGATTCGGCGCGGCGGGGCTCGTGGGGCCGCTGCCGTGGGTGCGGGTGGGCAGAGCATCGGTGAGGAGATAGACGTTGTCGGGCCGGGGCGACAGGGTTTTGGCCAGGGCGACGGCGGCAGCGAGGTCGGCGCCGCCTTGCGGCAGGTGCTGCCAGGCCAGCTCCGAGAGGGCCTCGATACTTTGGCGGTCTTGGCGCTCAATCCACTGACCGGCGCTGCCCGGCAGGGCGAAGCGGGCCTGATCGTTGTAAAGAATCACCTGGATTTGGGTGCTTTCGCTGGTGGCGATCAGCCAGTCCAGGGCGTCGAGCATCCGGACGCGCTTAGGGGCGCGTAGGCGGTCAGAGAGGGGCTGCTGGGCGTAGAACTGCCGATAGGTGGCGAGGTCATCGGCCACGGTGCTGCCCGAGCAGTCCAGCAGGATAACGGCGCGCTGGCCATCGACCCGAAGACCGGTCACATAGTGCCGTCGCTCGGTACCCTGACGGGCGTTGATGTTGCCGCCGTCGGTCTGATTCTGGGATTGGGCGAGCTGTGAAATCTGCTCCTTGACAGCTTCCTGGTCCGACTTCAGCGCGTTCAGGTTCTCAATTTCGGCCTGCGAGACAGTCTGTTGGTTGCTCAGCTCGGCGCGATCCCGGTCGAGTAGCGACCGCAGTTGGCGTTCTTCGGTGGCGAGGTCGGCCAGGAGGCGTCGCTCATCCTCAAGGCTATTTCGCAGTTGCGCGAGCATCCGCTGCCCATCCTCTAGCCGCTCGGCGATGCGGGACGTTTCGGCGCGGGCCTCGCTGACGGCCCCCCGGATGGTCAGGCCGTCTTCGCGGGTAGTCATCACGTAAAGCAGGATGACGGCACCGAAGCCGCAACAGATGCAGTCCAGAAAGGCCAGTCCGAAGACCTCCATGCTCCGCCTCCGTCGTCGCATCAGGCGTCAGAACCCCCTTTCTGGCGGGCTGCGGGGTGGTTCTCGGGCCGAGGTTCGGCGAGGCGGGTGAGCATGATTTCGAGGCGGTGGCCGCCGAGGCCGAGGTAGTCGCCGACCTGGACGGTCTGGCGGGTGGGCACGCGCTGGTCATTCCACCAGGTGATGGCCTCGCCGAGGGCGATCACCTCGATTTCTCCGCTGGGGGTGCGGTCGAGTTGGCAGTGGCGGGCGGCGATTTCGGGTAGCGGGTGCTCAATCCGGAGGCCCGGTTCCCCGTCCGGGACTTCGCGCCCGATGAGGAAGGGCCACCCGTCGAGGGGCAGCACCATCCCCTGGAAGAGCAGGTGGGTCGGGGGTTGGGACGCGGTTTCCAGAAAGCCACCCGCGCCGGTGGAATAGGGTCGCGGCGGCTGGCTGGCCGCGGCTAGATCTTCGGCTCGCTGGCTGGTCAGGCCCGGCGGTTCAGCGGACCCCGCCGCCGCGCCTCCCCCGGAGGAAATGGCCTGGCCGTCCGGCCGAGGATTCCCTGGGCGTTGCCGCTGCAACTGACGGGGGTTGATCTCGGACAGAGCGCCCTCTGGTTGGGCGGACAGCCACATGACGGCGGCGTCGGTCGCCGCGTGATCGGATGGGAGGGGGCGGACGGTCAGCCCCGGAAGTCGGTCGAGGTGGGCCAGTAGCCCCGGCAGGGCCGAAAGACAACGGTGCAGAAGCACGACTGGCGGCGACTCAGGCGACCGGTCGGCGTGGAGGGCCTGGCGCACGGCGGACACCAGGGCCGTCGCCAGGGGCTCTACCGCTGGCAGGAGCGCCTGACGTTCCACCACCGCGCCCAATCCAGCGACCTTGAGGGTTGCCTGTGCGGACGTCCGCAGCGTTTCAAGGAGGCTGGGAAGTTGCTGGTAAAGCTCTTGCTCGTGGGCTCCCTTTCGCGACGGGCGGAGCCTGGTCTGCTGCACGAAAAGGTCGTCCAACACGGCCAGCAGGCGGGATTCCACCTCGCGGAGACCGCCGCCGAATCGGTCAGGCTGCTGGGTGCGGATCTCGGTGCTGTTGACGCTGAGCGGGGTGAGGATGCCGCTTTGCCAGTCGGCATCGGCGACGAGGAGTTGCGAGGCCGAGCCGGGAAGTTCCTTCCGGCAGGCCAGCCAGACCGCCAGGGCACTGTCCAGGAGCAGTGCGTCGGGCCAGCCAGCTTCCCGGAGCACCGCCTTCAGTTCCGTTTCGGCGGCGTCGGTCGTCCCGGCGGGCAAGAGCCAGCAGGTCGGCTCACCGGCGGCGCGGAGCCGCAGTGCCACCACGTTGAGGTGGTGGAAAGCAGCCGCGATGGCGGTCAGACCCATCGCCCGAGAGCCGAGCGGCTCATCCGGTCGATCCAAGCGCGACCAGAATCCGCCGAAGGTGTCTTGGGGAGCTAGCCGGGCTTGGGCGGCGGCCGCTTGACTGTAAGACCAGCCATCGCGCTTTTTAGAGGCGAGAGCCGGGCTGACCAGAGCGGTGCCGTCAACCGCCCAGGGAACGGCCCGCCCCTGCCAGGCCGAGGCCCGGAGACCCGTATCGTGAAGCTCGACAACGACCATGGTGCAGAAAGGTAGTGGAGGGTTGCGGTCGGGATTTAGGGGATTTTGGGCGTTTTCGGCCTTCTCGACCTTGTAAGCCTTTTAAGCTATTTAAGGGTTTTAGGCGTTTTCGGCGACCTCCAAGCGGTCGATGCAGTGGGCTTCACAGTAGTCGGTGACTCCTTGGACGGCCTCCTCTTGCAGGGATTGCAGCCAGTGAATCAGGAGCATCAGCACGAGACTCAGGAGGAGGGAGACGAGGGTGGAGTTAAACGCCAGGCCCAGGGCGGCGGTCACCGGGGTGATGTCCTGCTCTTTCAGGGCGTCGGAGGCCAGCCCGAGGCCCAAGCCGATCCCCCGGACCGTGCCGACGAAGCCGATCGACGGGATGGCCCAGGCGACGTAACGCACGGCTGAAGATTGCGCCTCCAGGCGGGCCAGCTCGTCCTCACAGACGGCAGTCACGGAGCGTGAGACGTCCTCGACGGAGTGGCCCGCGTGGAACCGACTGAAGGCCCGCCGCAGCACTCTGGGCAGCAGCGTTGTCTGATCGGCCTCGGGGAGGGTCTCCAGCGACCGGAGGTAGGCCATCGCGTCCTGGCGACGGATGCTGACCTCTTCGGCGGGCACGGGGTCGGCGGTGAGGATGGCACGCTCCCGCCGCGCCACGGTGAATTGCTCTAGCAGAATGAAGAAAACGACCCAGAAGAACAGCACCAAGCAGACCGCCTGCTCTGCCCCCTTGAGAACCTCGGCCAGAGTGACCCGGTCCTTGGCCATTTCGCCGAGGAGCTTGGCCTCGGCAATCCGGAGCGATGCCGGTTCCACGTAGAAGCGATAGAGCAGAAAAACCAGGGTTGAAACGATCAGGAACCCGGTGGCCTTGATCAAAACGGCGTGGTTTAGCTTCATGGTGCTTAAGATCGTCGGTGAGCGGTTGGGCTGGGATTGCTGGGCGGGCTTAGCTGGGTGAAGGTCGGTGGCTAGGATGAGCGGGTGCGTTGCGTGGGGCGTCTCCTGCTGGGAAACGCCGGATGCAGGGGAGTTTCCCGAAAGTGGCCTGGCTGGGCTCTTTCTTGGGGGGCCTTTTTAGAATCGTCGTGGTGATCGCGAAAGGGCAACCCGTTTTGCAGAGACCCGGATCAGCGGCGGAAGTTTTATCGCGAGCGGGCGATTCACTGATCACGACCCCAGCGACATTTCGCGCCCTTGGGTCACGATGGCTTTGACGGGCGGGCCAGAATGGGCTTATCTCGTCTAACAATGGTCTCTGATC
>DAIQNO010000258.1:0-3945 GCA_036788355.1 Opitutales bacterium
TGGCCTCTCGCCCCGTTGGGGCTGGGATTCAGCGGCGGACTTACCTCGCAGGACACTCGGCTAAAGATTGCGGTTTTTTGAGGGAGGTCTAGCGGTGGCCGGGAGCCGCAAGAAGGCTGCCTGGGGAGGGGAGATCGGCGGGTCGCGGCGGCAGCTAGCGTGCCTTCCCTGGGCGTCGCTTCTGCCGCCTGGTCGCCTTTTCCGGTTGCCGCTGGGTTGGAGGCCGCCAAGCTGCTCTGGGTGTCCGACGAGAAACAGCCGCTGCATAAAAACAACTTTTACCGCGCGGCCTTTTCGCACGAGCAGGTGGCGGTGAATCTCAAGGAATACCTCGCTCCGGAGGTGGCAGCGATGGTCGATTGGGCCACACTGAAGGTCGAAACGGGCAACTTCGTCGATAGCGCGTTGCAGAATCGGGAGACCGATCTGCTCTACTCCGTGCAGTTCGGTGAGCGCACCGGCTATATCTATGTCTTACTGGAGCACCAGTCTGTCGAAGACTGGTCGATGGCCTTCCGGATGCTCGATTACGTGATGCACATTTTCGAGCACCATTTCCGCCAAAACCCGGAAGCCCGCAAGCTCCCGGCCCTGCTTCCCATCGTGCTTTACCAGGGAGAAAAACACTGGCGACCCTCGCTGGATTTCACCGACTTTTTCGATCTCGACGACGCACAAAAAGCGATCTTCGGACGCTATCTACCAAAGTTCGCCTATGAGTTGATCTCGCTGCCATCCATCACCGATGAACAGATTAAAGGCAACGCGTATATCAGGGTCGTTTTCAAGCTGATGAAAGCGATCCGTAACGGCACCATGATCGACTGCCTGGATGCTTCTGAGAGCTTGTTAGAATACATTCTGGCGCACGACCATAATGTCGGCTTTGTTACGCTGTGCTTCAACTACGCTCTCCACGCGGAGGGGGTTGACGTCAGTCAGATCCGTGATAGGTTTGGGACGTTACGAAACCCTCAACTCCGTTCCAAAGCCATGACCGCTGCTGATCAACTCCTCGAAAAGGGCCGACAAGAGGGCCGTCAGGAGGGCCGACAAGAGGGCCGTCAGGAGGGCCGTCAGGAGGGCCTCGAAGTAGGCCAGGTCAGGGGTCGCCAAGAGCAGATTATGGAGGCTCTGGAGGCCAGGTTCGAGGGGGTTCCGGATGGCCTCCAGGAGGCCATCCGGGGCGTGCAGTCGGAAGCTAGGCTCAAGGCACTGATGCGCCTGGCCGTGCGGTGCCAGTCCATCGAGGAGTTTTCTGCCGGGATTTAGCGGTTGGGGTAATTCATCGAGGTTATCACCGAGAGGGAGCGGGTAGTCGCCTTCAACTACGCTCTCCACGCGGAGGGGGTTGACGTCAGTCAGATCCGTGATAGGTTTGGGACGTTACGAAACCCTCAACTCCGTTCCAAAGCCATGACCGCTGCTGATCAACTCCTCGAAAAGGGCCGACAAGAGGGCCGTCAGGAGGGCCGACAAGAGGGCCGTCAGGAGGGCCGTCAGGAGGGCCTCGAAGTAGGCCAGGTCAGGGGTCGCCAAGAGCAGATTATGGAGGCTCTGGAGGCCAGGTTCGAGGGGGTTCCGGATGGCCTCCAGGAGGCCATCCGGGGCGTGCAGTCGGAAGCTAGGCTCAAGGCACTGATGCGCCTGGCCGTGCGGTGCCAGTCCATCGAGGAGTTTTCTGCCGGGATTTAGCGGTTGGAGGTCTTGGTGAGATCAAAGGTGTAGGGAGGCGGGGTCAATTTCGCCAGTAAGACGACCGGCAGCCCGTTGGAGATGCCGACGAGGACGTCGGCGCTCCCAGGGGGGGCGCTCGCAGAGGGGGGCTCAGCCGGTCGCTACATGCGGCAGCGACCCCCCACGGAGTTGTAATCACGCCCGGCCTGGGGCAGTGGCAAAATCTAAGCTTGAAACCTGTCTTTAGGTGGTTCTTTTTCTGCCGATTATGGCAGAGACATTTTCCTTTCAGGCAGAGGTGAAGCAGGTTTTGGACATCGTCGTCCACTCGCTCTACACCGATAAAGAAATCTTCATCCGCGAGCTGGTCTCCAATGCGGCGGACGCGCTGGAGAAGTTGCGGCACCTGAAGTTGACCGAAAAGGAGGTTCTTGATGACAATCTTGGCCTGGAAATCAACTTGGCCAGTGATGACACGGCGGGCCTGTTGACGGTGCAGGACTTTGGCATCGGGATGACACGGGAGGAGCTGATCGAGAACCTCGGGACGATCGCGCATTCCGGCTCGAAGAAGTTCCTGGAGTCGATCAAGGCCACGGGTGGGGTCAATGAGAACCTGATCGGGCAGTTCGGGGTGGGTTTTTACTCGGTGTTCATGGTGGCGGATCGGGTGGAGGTTTTCAGCCGTTCTTGGCGACCCGGTAGCACCGGATACAAGTGGGCCAGCGATGGCTCTGGCAGCTACACCATCGAGGAATCGGCGGGCCAGCGACGCGGCACCAAGATCATCGTTCACCTGAAGGCCGACTGTAAGGAGTTTTCCCAAAAGTGGCGCGTGCAGAGCATCCTGGAGCGTTACAGCGGGTTCCTCGACTTCCCGGTCAGTCTGAATGGCGAGAAGGTCAAGGCGCAGGAGGCGATCTGGCTCAAGGACAAGGCCGACGTGTCGCCGGAGGCCTACAAGGAGTTTTACCAGTTTCAAGCCAAGGCTTTCGATGAGCCGCTGGACTGGATGCACTTTTCCGCTGATGCGCCGCTGGAGATCCGGGCTCTGGTCTTTATTCCCGGTAAAAACCCGGAAATTCGCGGGATGGGGCGGACGGAGCCGGGGGTGGCCCTGCACTGCCGTAAGGTGCTGATCGACCCCGAGCCTAAGGGCTTTCTGCCGGACTGGCTGCGCTTCCTGCGTGGGGTGGTTGATAGTGCCGACCTCCCGCTGAACATTTCGCGGGAGTCGATGCAGGACAGTGCCTTGGTGCGGAAGATCGGTCAGGTCATCGTGAAGCGGTTCTGTAAGCACCTGGAGTCCCTGGCCAATAAGGACGCTGAGAAGTTCAGCCAGTTCTACAAGCAATACAGCATTTTCCTGAAGGAAGGGGCTGCCACGGACTACGCCTACCGCGACCAACTGACCCCGTTGCTGCGCTTCGCGTCCAGTGCCCTGCCAGCTGGGGAGACCACCTCTTTCCAGGGCTACGTCGATCGGATGCGCGAGGGCCAGAAGGAGATTTACTACCTCGTGGGTCCCAACCGGGCGGCGATCGAGAGTGGCCCGTACCTGGAGGCGTTCCGGGCCCGCCACCTGGAGGTGCTCTTCTGCTTTGAGCCGATCGACGACTTTGTGATGTCCAACCTCGGCACTTTCGCGGAGAAGAAGCTGACCTCGGGCGATAGCGACAACCTCGACCTCGGGGCGGCGGAAGCTGCTTCCTCCGATGTTGCCGCTCTAGAACCGTTGGCGGAAGCCGACGCCAAGGCACTCTGCGCCTGGCTCCAGGAAACCCTCGGCAGCGACCGCGTGAAGGAAGTCCGCACCGGCCAGCGGCTGGTCGATAGCCCCGTGGCGGCCCTTAATGCCGATGCCATGATGTCGCCGTCGATGCGGCGGCTGATGGTGGCCATGGGTCAGGATGATGAGGCTCCGTCCGTGGCGGTGAAGCTGGAAATCAACCCCCGGCACCCGCTGATCAAGTCCCTGCAGGAACGCCGTTCTACCGATCCGGAGACGGCCCGCTTGATCGCGGAACAGCTTTTGGACAACGCCCTGATCGCAGCGGGTCTTCTCGAAGACCCCCGCCCGATGGTCGCCCGGCTGCACGCGCTGCTGGCCAAACTCTAGTGTCCTGCGAGGTAATTCCGCCGCTGCATCCCAGCCCCAAACGGGGCGAAAGGCCACAGCCCCCGAGCGTCCTGCGAGCTAGATCCGCCGCTGCATCCCAGCCCCAACGGGGCGCAAGGTTAGAGCCCAGGGTGCAGCGAAGCGCAACC
>DAIQNO010000259.1:0-3944 GCA_036788355.1 Opitutales bacterium
TTATGGTACAGCCGACTGACCCAAGTTCGACAGTTGTCGAGGTTGAGCTAGCCTTTATCTGCTTGTTTACTGACAGTTGTTTTTGCTATCAGTGATTTTTTGCCACTACACTTTAGACTATTTTTGGTGCAACCGGCAAATCCAGTTCAAGGTGTGCCAGTAATTTGCCTCTTTGGTTAATTTTTTTTAGGGCATGGCATTTGCCTTTCTCTACTATTTTGCTGATCAGGGTAGTTACTGGCTATTTTTTGATTACACTGGCGCGGATGATGAGGATGAACCCGAGAATAAGGGGAGGGAGGTAGGCGGCGTGGGCTGGGGGGTGGTTTTGTATTTCGATGAGGGTTGGCAGTAATACGGTCAGGCAGGCGAGCCCGGCGAAGTAGAGGATGAAGGTTAGCGGAGCGAAGTAGTGGGCTAAGATTGCGATGTCCCTGCCCAGATAGAGGGCGGGAATGCATTGCAATAGCAACAGGGGAAGCCCGAGCGGATGGTTAGCACCAAGCAGCCAGGCGGGGAGCAGGAGCAGGAGGGTCGCGGGAATGTGGGCAACGGGGCCGGGGCGGCGGTAGGGCCCAAAGCCACCCGACCGGGGGATCGGGTGGCGGAAGTAGGACTTGAGGGACATGGTGGGCTCGCTTGGGTTTCCGCAATGGCTGCCGGGTATCAATTCGCACCGGGCAGGGTGTGGGGTGGGAAAGCGGTTCGGAAACCGGCAAAAGCGGGATCGGCAAGTTTCTCGACGAGAACCTGGATGTCCATTTGCCCGCTTACAAAGCGTCCGTTTTCGTAGCGGATCCAGCCTTTGTGTTCGAGTATCTTGGCGGCGAAGTAATGGGGGTCGCCGTTGAAATCGAAGGTGATTTGACTGAGGGAGCGCACGCCTCCGCGATCGGCGGAGGCCAGGGTGCCTTCGTGGTAGCGTTGCAGTTTGGCGTGGATGTCGCGGCTGACGGGGGATAGCCCGAGTTCATCGAGGTTGTGGGCGATGAAGGTGTCAAAATCCCCGATGTAGTCGTGATCGAGAATCAGCGCCGAGGTGCGCCCGGTGGTGGGGTCGCGGCGGAAGACGATGTTTTCGCCATGCAGATCGAAGGCGGCGACGCGTTTGTCTGCGAGGTCGCGGAAGAGTTCGAGGACGGCTTCCTGTTGCTCGCGTCCGATGGGGTTGCCGGCGGCGTCCACGTAGCGCCGGGTCTGTGGGTCGAGTTGCAGGAGGGTATCGGTGGAGGCACTGGCGCGTTCGACGACGAGATACGGGTGGTCTCCGATGTGTTGGTCGACGACCTGGAGCTGGGGAATGTTGCGGTCGCGGAGGAGTTGGCTGGATTCCGCCTGGTGGGCGATTTGCTGCTGGCGTTTGGGCAGATCCTGAACCTTCGAGAAGTGGCCTTGGCGGAGTTGTTCTTTGGGGACTTTAACGACGACTTCGCGGCCATCGGGAAGGGGGGTAACGGCGTAAACATCGCTGAAGGCACCGGAGCCGATGCGTTCCTGGAGGGCGTGGGTCTGGCCGGTGGAGGCATCATACCAGGCGGCGGGCGGGAGGGTGTCGTCGGGACCCAAGCCGGGGCGCATTTGCGGCGTGGCGGCCTGATCCCGGAGGGTGGATGGAGCGGGCGGCGGGGCTTGCGCCGTCGGGCCGCCGAGGCTCTGTCGTTGCAAGCGCCGCGTCTCCTCTACTGAGATTCCGGGGTTGCTGGCTACGTTGAGTTGATTGTTAACCTGATTACGCAGGCTCTGGGTGATTTGGGACTCTTCGGAGATTAGTTGCGTGGGGGCATCCTGGTAAGCCTGGCGGATTTGTGATTCATCGAGAATGACGACGGTATCGGCATCCTGAAAGGTGCGGATGGCATCCGGCGGGTTGAGGGGGGAGGAGGACTGCTGGAGGCTGCGGCGTGCGGATGCGATGCTGGATGCCGCATCCTGGGGGGAAGAGGCGGCGGCGCGGGCGAGGGCATCGGCGGGGAGATCGATGTTGCGGGCGGCGTAGAATTGGGCGGCCAACTCGGCGGGGCTGCCGCGGTTGGCGGCACCGACGCTGACGGTGGTGTGGCGGAGGGCGCCAAAGAGTCCTTCAGGGGGAGGGAAGCCGCTTTGGTTGAGGCGTTCGATGATGTCGAGGGTCTGGCGAATGCGCAGTTGGTCGGCGGGAGGCAGCGAGGCGAGCTTGCTTTCGACAAAGGCCAGTTCGGGGCCAAAATGGTTGCGTAGGTCGGGACTGAGTTGCTGAAACTCGTCGTAAATTTGGCGTGCGGCGGGTGAATCCCCGAGAGCGGGTGGGGGCGTGCGATTGGCCGAGGAAGCGGTGCTGGAGGCTGCCGGTCGGGCACCCAGCCGGGGTTGGAGAATGCTTTGCGGATCAGCGGCAAAGCGACGCAGGGCATCCAGTTGGATGCCGTCCAGAGCCGAGGTGAAGCCAACGCCTGGCTGGTAGGTGCCGGAGCGTGGGGCGGTGCTGAAGAAATCGGCGTTTTGGGCGCGTTGGTTTTCCATCCAGTTGCGCAGGGTCGCGGCATCGGCGAGGCTGGCTTCTCCTTTGAGGACACGATTGGCCAGGTCGCGGAGGCTTTGTGCGCCTTGATCGGTGATGATCCGGTGGCCGGAGGCGATCAGGATCTGTGGCTCGATCTCGGCGACAGCGCGGGCGATCGACGACGCCTGGAATCCGTTCCCGAGCGAGCGAGCGAGAATGGCATCGATGTTGGCTTCGGGGATGCCGAGACGCCGGGCCTGTTCGACGAGATCGGAGAGGGAGGCGGCGGCCAGCTCGGTGGCGATTGCCCGATTGACGGCGGGCGTGGCGGGAGGGATGGCACCGGAGGAGAGGCCGCGTTGGGCAAGGGCCCGCGCTTCCTGAGTGCGGAGGGCGGTTTCGGCCTGGATGCGCTCCAGCCGTTGCTGGCTGGGGGGGAGCGAGGGGTTGGGCGCGTGGCGGGTCTCGAAGAGGTCAGCCAGTCGGGCGTTTTCTTCCGTCACGATGCGGCGGCGGAGCGAGTTGGCGGCATCACGGATCCCCTCGTGGCCGGGAATTAAGCCGTCGGGAACGCTTCGTTCAATCTGCGCTAAAATTTGATCGTCGGGAATGCCGTAGCGACGGGCATCATTGACGGCGTCGGAGAGGGTGGCGTGGGCATCAACGCGGCGTCTGGCGTTGTCGAGACTTTCTCGGACGGCGATGAGGACGGGGTCATCCGGTGGCAAGTTGGCCGATTCGCGGAGCAAGGCATCCCGGGCGCGCTGGAACTGATCGTCGGCGGTGGCGCGAATTTGGTTGAGCTTGTCGGTTGTCGGGCTGGCGACCTGCGGTCTCGGGGTTGGGGTGGGATTAACGGCTACGCTGGTGTCGCCGAGTTCGCTGCCGCCCCGAGGCGGAAAGCTGGGTTGGGAGGCGGGTGGTGTGGCCGCCGGGGGTGTTGCGGCGGGTGGCGGCGTCGGTTGTGGAGTGGGCGTCGTTGCGGCGGGGGGTGTTGCGGGCGCGGGCGCGGGGCGCGGAGCAGGAGGCGTAGTGGCCGCGGGGGGTGGAGTTGGCTGTGGGGTTGGCGTCGTGGCGACGTGAGGCGTCGTGGGTTGCGGCGTTGGTGTAGTGGTGGCGGGTGGTGTCGTGGGCGCGGGGGTCGGGCGTGGTGCGGGAGGTGTAGTGGCAGCCGGGGGCGGAGTTGTCGGCGTCGGTGTCGCTGCTACTGGTGGCGTCGCGGGTGTGGGACTGGGGGTCGTGGCGCTCGGGGGTGGAGTACCGGAAGACGTGGTGGCAGCGGGGGGAATTGTTGGCGTGGGCCTTGCAGCGGTCGGAGGCGGAGTGGTCGGAGCGGGCGTCGCTGCAGCGGCGGGCGGAGTTCCCGGTGTGGTGGTTGTGGCGGTTGGGGGAGTCGTTGGTGTGGGTGTAGGGGTTGCGGCGGCGGGCGGAGTGCTTGGCGTGGCGGCGGCGGTGGTAGGGGTGC
>DAIQNO010000260.1:0-2981 GCA_036788355.1 Opitutales bacterium
CGCCCTCGGGCGACCTCATCCGCCTGGTGTTGGGAGCCCCAGCGGCGGACGTTGCGAGGTCCTGCCGAGGCGAAGGCCTCGCCCTGCTCGACAAGGGTGTCCAGGAGGCCCTTGAGGCGGTCGCGTCCGCACTTATATCCCACGTCCTCGACGCGGGCGCGGATGACGTCCAACTCGGCGTGCTCGGGCTTGAGGAGGGCCTTCAGGCGCTCGGGCGTCACCTGTTCGGAAGCGTCGCCCGTGCCTGCCAGTTGGCGCGGATCGAGGTCGGGCTCAACGTGCCAGATCCCGGCGTGGTTAGACACGACGATGGACTCGAAGGGGGGCCAGCTGCGCACCACGGCATCTAGGCTGATGCAGTTTTCCTCGGCATGGCGGCGAAGGAAAACGTGGGTGTCGGCAGCGCGGCTGATCGCTCCGGCTCCGCTGCCGCCGTCGGTGACGGCCTTCTGCGACTGGTCGCCTTTGCTGCTATGGTGAACCGCAATGATCGCGCAATGCGCCTCGGTCGCGATGCGGTCGAGTTCGTTATAAAGGCTGGTCATATCCGCATTAGAGTTCTCACTAAAGGGAGCTGAGGTGGGAAACATCCGGTACAGCGCATCGAGCACGAGCACGCCGATATTGTTCGCAATAAGCTCGGCGATCAACGCGTCGGCGATGCGAAACAAGTCGTTGGGCTGACCGCGTCGCGTCAGGACCAAAAGGTCATCTGGAACGAGCGACAGGAGGTTCTCCTCGCGACCGCAGACCCGGGCGATACGGTGGGCCAAGGTTTCGCGGTGGAGCTCGTTGTCGAGGATTAGGACGCGTCGCTGGTGGGTGCGGAGCGTCAAGAAGTCCTGGCCTAGGCTGATGGCGTGCGCGAGGCCGAGCACCAGCCAGCTCTTGCCGGTCTTGGGTGAGGCAATGACGTTCATCACTTCGCCGTCACGGAGGAGGCCTTCGATGATCGCCGGGCGCAATTGGGGACAGGCTTCCACGAGGTCGCCATAAGGAATGACGGGACCGAGCGTCGGGTTGCCCGGCCAGGCGATCACGGTCGGTTTGAGATCGATAGAATCGTCGTCGTGGTTCATCGCTTTACCGGGTTGAAATAGTAAACGCCCTGACGGGCGTGGGATTGTTCACGGCGGCCTTGGGGCAGGCGCACGAGTTGGTGGGGCTGCCACGTCGCCGGGTCGGCCCCGAGTCGGCAGGCTTCGCCAAAGAACTGGCGTAAGGGTAAATCCCCGACACCGGCGCAGTGGAACCAGCCGTGGATGGACTTGCCGCCGGAGAAGACCACCAGACTGAGCGGGGCCAGGGTAGCCAGGAAGCGAAGGCGGGCGGCTTGCTGATCGAGCGTCGCACCGTCGTCGAACTCGACGACCAGGAAGCTTCGACGCGGAAACAGGCTGAGCGCACGGTGCGAAGGGCGTCCGTCTTGGGTCGGGCCTCGCCGAGCGACCGCCGGGGTCGGCACGAGGAGGCGGCAGCGGTTGATGGTGTCGCCCCATTCGGCGAGCGTGCGCACGCGTGGCCCCTCGCGAACGACGGCGGCGCAGAGCAAGTCGTCTGCGGCGAAGAGTTCCGTCAGGACGGGCCGAGGCGGCGTATCCGGCTCCAAGCGTAGCGGCGACTCCTCCCAGAGGTCCACCAGGCCGTAGCCTGTGGTTTCGACGCGCCGGATCAACGGAGGGTCCGACTTTGGCCAGGGATGTAAACGGGGGTTGGGTCGGAAGCGGTTTAGGGGCGGTGATTGAAGGTCTTCCTCAACGGTGCGGAAGGCATTCGTGACGGCATCCTGGGCCTCGCGCAGCGGAACTTCGCGCGAAGCTTTGGCACGCAGAATGGCGACGGCGACCTCTGGTGCAAAGCCTTCGCGGGCCAGGCGACACGCACTGGTGAAGAGCCAGGCGTGAACGCCCGTCCCGGCAACCGGGCAGAGTCGAAGGGGGATCTGTCGAGAAAGATTCATGACAACTCAGTGGGCTTGTAGGCGGGCCCAGTCGGCCAACAGGAGGGCGTCAGCAGTGGCGGCAGTGACCTTGAACTTCGGGAAGCGGCGGGCCGCTTCGGCTTTGAGGGCAGCCTTGCGCTCGGGTCCCTGCTTGCCGGAGACGCCCGGGATGCCGCGTTGCCAGACCTGCGGTTTCACCTGGCGCAGCTGGATGCCAAGGGTGGCCAGCGCCCCAGTCCAGAAGCCGACATTGCGCCCAAAGGTGAAGGCCGAGCGAACGCCCATCTGCGGGGAGGAGTGGACGTCCTCCACCCACGCAGTGGTAGAGTCCGGGTTGTATTGGTGCAGCCACGTCAAGGCCTCGGCCTCATCGGTGAAGGGGACTGGCTCGGCGAACTGGCCGTCGCACCAGGCCGCCATGCCCCCGGAAACTCCGGGGTCGATGGCGAGAATGGTCATGACGGGAGAACCTCCTGATCTTTGAGATGGCCCAAGTCGACGAGGGCGCGGCGCACGACCTCAGGCGGGTAGATATTTACCTTTCCGTGCCGCTCGTCGGGCGTCTCGAAGACCTGGATGCCTTCTGCTCGCGCAATGGCGGCCGCACGCTTGCCCACGGCTGCCGCGAGCGAGTTCCCGCAAGGCAGGCGGTTCAGGTTACAGTACCCGCGAACGCTGACGTAGCCCGATCCGAGCCGGTTCTGGTGCGCCTCGATAAGGTCGAGCCGCTGCTCGTGCTCACGAAGACGCTCTTCCTGTTCGATCTGCAGGGCGATGGTTTCCTGGAGGGCGCGCAGGCGGGACATCCGGTCCTGTTGGACTGAGTATTGACCCGACTTCCGGATGGCCGGGAGGACCTCTTCGCAAACCCAGTTTTGGAACTTCTCCGCGTGGGGTGCATTTGACTTGAGCACCAGTCGATAGACCTCTGACTCCGCGATAAACTTGAGCTTCTGGAGGCCTCCCTCAGTAGGGGTTTCCAAAACGGTAACCCCTTTGCAGTGGTCAATGACCGCCTTGGCGGGGTTGGAGTAACCCA
>DAIQNO010000260.1:2991-3931 GCA_036788355.1 Opitutales bacterium
GACAGGCGGCAACATCGCGGGCGCAAAACAACGGGGACTCCGGAGTGCCCGCCGTGCGAATGGTCTTGCCTTCATAGGCGAAGGCTTGCGTAAGCTGTGAGTTCATCGATGCTTCAGTTCACGGTGGAAGGGATGAGTTCAAGTTCCTCGGCCGCGCGTTGAAGCACGTCCCGGCGGAAGGTGAGGCCTTCGCCGGCGAGATCGGGTTCGTTCTGGTAGCCAATGGGTACGCCCATCTCGTGGGAAAATCGTCCGGCGACGCGGATCAGGCGCACCAGCGTGAGGGCGTCGTCCGGCAACTGGTGCTCCCAGCAAAATAGGTGAGCCGTCAGATGCTCTGGCGGCGCATCGGCGACCGCGAGGTGTTGGAGGGACACCTCGACAGCGTCCATGCGTTCTTCAAGCTCGCGGATGCGCGCAGAAATGAGATCTTTGGTTTTATTCATGTTCATAAGAAAAATCACTCGGTGTAGTGGTTGGATTCGATAGCCTCGCCGGAGAGCGGGAGGAGGGGTTGCTCACTCATGGCAGACCTCCTTGGGTTGAACTCGGCGGACCGAGAATAGCTCGTGACCGAAGAGGCTCAGTTGGTAGAGCGTCTGGGCGACTTCGGGGGACTCACCCCCGCGCGGGTCGGCCACGAAAGTCGAACGGCGGAACTGCTTGCGGGGTTGGCCGTTGGTCTTGCTGACCTCGCCATAGTCAACCTTCGGGGCCGTTATAGCGACCGCTTTACCGAGGCACTGCTTGGCCTCTTCGGCTCGAATGACCATCCACGCCAGTTCCGTCGGAGACAGTTCTTTGGAAGCCTCCGCCTGTTGCTGAAGGAGCTTACGCCGCGATTCTTCCGAGCGAATGTAGAAGGCACGCGTCAGTCGACCCTGGGCAGTCCCGGCCAGCAGTGCGAAGTGCTTGAAGCCGTCGGGCGTCAGGAGGATGC
>DAIQNO010000261.1:0-3931 GCA_036788355.1 Opitutales bacterium
TTTTCTCGGCGTTTACGACCTGTCCCAATCCCTGGGTTTCACTGGCCAGGTAGACCGCCCAGAGGTCGAGGCTGCGCTCCGTGAGGTGGTGCGCCAAAGTGCTGCCCGCGGCATTCCGGTGGGCACCTTTGTCGAGAACCCCGCTACCGCCCGCCGCTACCGCGAGATGGGCGTGCATTACCTGTGCTACTCGGTCGATGTCGGGCTGTTGGCGACCGCCTGCCATGGCGTGGTGTCGGACATCCGGGCAGGTTAGGTCGGCGGCACCACCGGCTGCCGGAGCCGCCCCTGAGGCGGAATCGGAAATACGGCCTAAAACGGATACTGAGCCCGATGGTCAGGCAAGATAGTCTTTTTCCGATAAAGGTGGTTAGAATATAACAGGGGTTTACTGAACAGGAGGGCGCAGGGATCGCAGAGGGGCGAGGGGCCTTTAATGCCGGAGCTGGCGGCGAGGGTTTAAGGGACTCAGGAGGCCACGTTATCGGCCTCCCGACTGCCTCACCGGCGTTTTTTGGGGCGGGTGAGGGGGGCTTTTTGGCGGGCCTTTCCGTGCTTGGTTAGGGTGTTGGGGTTCTTTTGCGCCTTAGGGGTGGGGGTGTAGTAGGGGTTGTCGGTGGACTTGCCGATGAGTTCGAAGTGGATCGGGCAACCGGCGAGGTCGAAGTCGCGGTGAAGGCCGCTTTGGAGGTAGCGCTGGTAGTCGTCGCCGAGGGGGTCTTTGCGGTTGCAGAAGAGGCGGATGCGGAAGGGCTTTTGGCGTGTGAGGACGGCGTAGTAAATCTTGAAGCGACGCCCGCCGCCGACGTTGGGCGGTTGGCGGTCGATCAGGGCCTGGATGCAGCGGTTGAGCGGGCCGGTGCCGAGGGTCTGGTTGAGGCGGACGTTGAGGGCGGCGATTTCCTTGCGGAGGACTTCGAGGTTGATCCGCTCGGTGGCGGAGAGGAAGACCACGGGGGACTCGGGGAGGAAAAACAGCTCCTTTTTCACCGCGTCCATGAAGGCTTTGCGGAAGTCGGTGAGGCTCTCGTAACCGTCGATTTCTTGCTTGCGGATGGCATCGACGGCGTAATCCCACTTATTGACGACGATGATCAGCCCGGCGCCTGATTCGAGGATGTCGCCCGCCAGTTTTTTGTCGAGTTTGGTGACGCCTTCGCGGGCGTCGAGGAGCAGGCAGACGATATCGGCGGAGTCGATGGCTTCGCGGGTGCGGAGGCCGGAAAAGTAGTCGAGCGAGCTGGCCAGCTTGCGGTTGGCCTTGAGGCCAGCGGTGTCGATCAAGCGGATCCGGGTGGGGGGTTCCTCGGGGTTGGGGCTGGCCCAGTCGAGGTCGTGCTCGATGGCGTCGCGGGTGGTGCCAGCGACCTCGGAGACGATGAGGCGGGCCTGCTGGAGAAGAGCGTTGCCGAGGGAGGACTTGCCGACGTTGGGCCGCCCGGAGAGCACCAAGCGCAGACGCTGGGGAAGGGCTGGGGTGCCGTCGGGCAGGTCGGCAAGGGGGTCCACCGGCGGTGGCCCGAGGGCTTCCTCGATGGCCTCGCGGAGGCGTCCGATGCCCTCATTGTGCTCGGCGGAGACGGCCAGGGGCTCCCCGAGGCCGAAGGCGTAAAAGTCGCTGAGCAGGTCCGGCGGACGGCCTTCCATCTTGTTGGCCACCAACAGCGTCGGCTTGTTCAAGCGGCGCAGACGCTCCGCGAGATCGTTGTCCACGGCGGTGGGGCCAGTGGGGCCTTCGACGACCAGCACCACGAGGGTCGCGGCCGCCATCGCAAAGGCCACCTGTTCTTCGGTGGCGCGGTGGATGACCTCGGGGGTCAGTTCGGGCTGCATCCCGATGCCGCCGGTATCCAGCAGCGTGTAGGCCCCCTCCGCGACCTCGGCCATGGCGACGTCGCGCGTCACGCCGGGCTGGTCATGAACAATGGCCAGGCGCCTACCCACCAACCGGTTAAAAAGGCGGCTTTTGCCCACGTTAGGACGGCCTACCAGGGCGACGGTGCGCGTTGGCACGAAAGAGTTCATCGGGTAAGATCACGCAGTTCAGCGGCTGTTGGCGAGCCTTCTTTGGCGGGCCTGGGTGCTCTTTTCAAGGAAAGTTTCGGCGAGATCAGGCCGAGGATGGTTGACCGGCTGTCCGCAGTGTTACTTGCTCAGGGAAGAAATCAGAACTGCTGCCCTCCGCCGATCGCGGTTGGCTGGTTTTTACTCGATCGCCCGTCACCCGCTCCCCGGCATGAGTGCCCCCCTGCCCTTTTCGAGTCACGCCCGGCCTGCCATCCAAGTGCTGCCCGACCAAGTTGCCAACCAGATCGCGGCGGGCGAGGTGATCGAGCGTCCGGCGGCCGTGGTAAAGGAACTGCTGGAAAACAGCCTGGATGCGGGAGCCCGTCGGGTCGCCATTGAGTTTCGGGAAGGTGGAAAATCGCTCATCCGCGTCGAAGATGATGGCAGCGGGATGACCCCTGATGAGGCTCTGTTGGCCTTGGAGCGGCACGCCACGAGCAAGCTCCGCACCGCCGAAGACCTGCACCACCTCCTGACGATGGGGTTTCGCGGCGAGGCCCTGCCGTCGATCGCCAGCGTCAGCCGGTTTTTACTGCAGACGCGCCCCCCGGAAGCCTCGGAGGGCTCTGAGGTGCTGGTTCACGCCGGTAAAGTGATCCACCAGCGGGCCTGCGGGATGCCGGCGGGCACCCGCATCGAGGTCACCCAACTCTTCAACAGCGTGCCCGCGCGACGGAAGTTTCTCAAGACGGACGCCACCGAGGCGGCCCACATTGTGCAACTGGTGCGGCTGCACGCGGCGGCCCACCCCTCGGTGGCCTTTTCCCTGCGGGAGGGCAGCCAGGTGCTGATGAACTCCCCGGCCTGCCACCTGCCAGCCGAGCGGGTGGCCGAAATCTGGGGGGCGGAGCTGGTCGAGAGCCTCATTGA
Organism: Opitutales bacterium; assembly: GCA_036788355.1. GTDB lineage: Bacteria > Verrucomicrobiota > Verrucomicrobiia > Opitutales > Cerasicoccaceae > DAIQNO01. The sequence continues at coordinate 2,938 of DAIQNO010000261.1, forward strand.
ATTGCCCACGGTCGAGGCCGATGGCCTCCGCCTCTCGGGGCTGCTGGGCCCGCCGGGCCTGGGCCGGGCCAGCAAGCGGGAACTCATCACCCTGGTCAATCGACGCCCAGTGGAGAGTCGGGCACTTTCCTACGCGGTGATCGAAGCCTACCACCCGCACCTACCCAAGGGACGCTACCCGGTGGCCTTTCTCTGGCTGGAAATCGACCCGGCGGCGGTCGATGTCAATATCCACCCTGCCAAGCGCGAAGTCCGCTTCCGCGACGAGTTTGCCGTGCGCCGCTTGGTGCTGACCGAGATTGGGCGCCTTTTGGAGAAAGTGAGCCGCGCCGGGGTCGGTGCCCTCGGCATCTCCCGCTCTGCTGCCCAGGCGGGCTGGCCTGTCCAGCATGGGTTGCCCGCGGTTGGGACGCCAACGCCGACGGAGGTGTCGCCAGGAAACACGGAAGTTCCAGCCGCCGAGCGGGTATTTCGCCCGCGCACCCACCCTGGTGCCGTCTCGGATGCCTTCCGACGAGACTACCTCGGAGAGTTGCCAGATCGGACGACGACCGGCGCCAATCAGCCGCGGGCCGAGGCCGACCAGCCCCCTGACGCCGGGCCTCCTGGGGGCCATCCCCAGTCAGCGATTCCCCCGGCCCGGGCCCTGGCCGACCTCGCCCGGCAACTGACCTCGCAGGGGCAAGGAAAAGCTCGGCCAGCTCCACCTGCCGCCGCTGCCGACCAAGCAGCCAGCGGCCACCGACCCGCTGGCACCCCAGTTCCGGCGGCCCACGCCCAGTCGGCGCCCCTAAAGCAGCCGCCAGAACCAGCCGCTTCCGCCACCAGACCCCTCCCGTCAGGCGCGGCCCCACCTGTCAACGCGAGCGCACCAGCCGCCATTGCCGCCCCAACCGCGACAACCATCACCGCGGCACCAGCCGCGACCACGGCACCAGCCAGAGCGGCTCGCCCGGCGGATGCTGCTGACGGAGGCGTGGTCGGCTGGAGCTGG
>DAIQNO010000262.1:0-3931 GCA_036788355.1 Opitutales bacterium
ACCTGAGCCAAAGTGTAGCGGTCAAGAATAGCGGCGATGGCGTTGCGCACATCAAGCATGATCATGCGCAGACCGCAGTGGTTTTCATCGGGGCAGGAGCACTTTTCGTATCGGGTTTGGGATACGCAGCCGATGGGTGCCAGGGGGCCGTCTACCAGGCGCACCACCTGCCCCATGGTGATGGTGTCGGCGGGGCGGGCAAGGAAGTAGCCGCCATTTTTGCCACGCTTGGCGTCGATGAGCCCTTCTTGGCGCAATTGGCCGAAGATCTGTTCGAGAAAGGCGGTGGGGATGTTTTCCTTGGCCACGATCTCTTGAACGCGGAGCATTTCGCGACCAGCTTCATGGGCGATGCCGAGGTCAATCAGCCCGCGGAGCGCGTATTCTCCCCTTTTGGATAGTTTCATAGTCGGTAAAGCTAGGCACGCGACGGGTTGCCGGGTCGATTGTTTTCCGCCGATAAGGGCCAAACGCGGCGTATTTTTTAGGCCGCAGGGCCGTCACTCTTTAGAAGTGGCATCTAGCCCTTGGTCAGTAGGAGCTGAAAACAAGCGGCGAGATGCCGCTTCTACTGGTGCCTCTCTGGCCTATGCCTGGTGCCCCCGGCGGGAATCGAACCCGCATTGACGGTTTAGGAAACCGCAGTTCTATCCGTTGAACTACAGGGACGGTGGTTTGGGCAGAACGCAGGGAAGGTAGGATGGTGGGAGACCCAGTGCAAGCTAAAGTCGCTGCGGAGGCTCTGGATGGCGGCTATTCCGTCTTAGCGAAAGATTGGCAGGCAAGGTGGTGGTCCATGCCGCGGGCGGGTGAATGTTCCGCATGATGGCCGATGATGCGGGCGGGCACGCCGACGGCGGTGCAGTGCGGGGGGACGCTTTCGAGCACGACCGAGCCCGCGCCGATCTTGGCCCCCTGCCCGATCTCGATGTTGCCTAAAAGCTTCGCCCCGGCCCCGATCAGCACCCCGGAGCGCACTTTCGGGTGGCGGTCGCCGCGTTCTTTGCCGTTGCCGCCGAGGGTGACCTCGTGCAGGATCGAGACATCATCCTCGATGACGGCGGTCTCCCCGGCGACGAAGCTGGTGGCATGGTCGAGCAACAGGCCGCTTCCGATCTTGGCGGCAGGGTGGATGTCCACGGCAAAAACCTCCGAAATGAGGCTCTGGAGGTAGAGGGCGAGGGCAAAGCGCTCTCGCCGCCAAAGGTGATGGGCCACGCGGTAGCAGGAAACGGCCTGGTATCCCTTAAAATACAGCAGCGGGCAGAGAATGGTGTGGCAGGCCGGGTCGCGTTCCTTGATGGCCTGGATGTCCGCCCGCATCTGCTGGCCTAACTGGGGTTCCAGGCAAAAGGCCTCGGCGAAGACCTCCTTCAGGTAGCCCTCCGGCGTCGCATGATAGGCCAATTTCCGAGAAAGTCGCACGCTCAGAGCCTCCTCCAGCGAGGCGCGCTCCAGGACGACTTCCTCTGCCAGCAAGCGCAAGGCCGGCTCGGAGTCGAAGAGCCGCTGCGCCTCGTCCCTGATCGCGTCCCAGATAGGGTCTTCACGTAGTTCCATCGGCATGATAACTTTTTTTGAACTTTCGCAGGGGTTGTGGGTCATCCTTGTTGCAAAATCAGGCCGAGTTGGGCCGCATCAGGCTCAATTCTTGCCTTAAGTGATTTTTGTATAACAGCTTATTCTCTCCAAATCAACATCATGAAAAAGTCTCTCTTCTCCTCATTGGCCATCCTTGCTTGCTGCGGGCTGTCCACTTTTGCGTTCGGCCAAGAAGCCGAAGTCGGCTCGATGGCTCCGGACTTCACCCTAACCTCGGCGATGGGTAACAAGCATAGCCTGTCTGACTTCAAGGGCAAAGTTGTCGTTCTGGAGTGGGTCAACCACGGTTGCCCCTTCGTTGTGAAGCATTACGCCACGGGCAATATGCAGAAGCTCCAGAAGGACTACACCAGCCAAGATGTCATCTGGCTGTCGATCTGCTCCTCTGCCGAAGGTGAGCAAGGTTGGATGGAAAACAGCGACATTCTCGAAGCTCGGGCCGCTCTCCAAGCCGCCTCCACCGCGTATTTGGTCGATGAGTCCGGCGAAGTCGGTCGCCTCTATCGCGCCCAACGCACCCCGGAGATGTTTGTGATCGATGCCAGCGGCAAGATCGTTTACCACGGAGCGATTGACGACAATTCCACTGCCAGCCACGCATCCGTGGCCACTGCCAATAACTACGTGGTGGCGGCACTCAACGCCGTCTTGGCCGGCCAACCGGTGGCGACTCCGAAGACCCGCCCCTACGGCTGCACGGTTAAATACGTCTCCAAGTAAACTTTAGCGTATTTTAAGCCGATTGGAGGCCCCTTCCTGGCTCGCAAGACCGCGAGTTGGGGAGGGGCTTTTTTGTGACAGCTAGGCGGATCGCGGAGGTGCTGCGGATTCTCCTTGGCGGGCTGCGGTGGCGTCGCCCAGACTGCGCTTGTGGATGTCATCAGAATCGAAGGGGGTCGGTCGCTGATTGGCGACGTGGTGGTCAGCGGGTCGAAAAACGCCTGCTTGCCGATTTTTGCGGCCTGCCTGCTAACCGAGGAACCTTGCATCATCGAAAATGTGCCCGGCCTGCGAGATGTCACCTCGATGCTGGAGTTGATTGCGGCCCTCGGTGCCGAGGTTACGGCTCTGGAGCCTGGACGCTGGCAGGTGCAGGCCAGGAGTATTGGCCACCGGGCACCCTACGATCTGGTGCGGAAGATGCGGGCCTCAGTCTGCCTTCTGGGGCCACTGGTGGGGCGGCTGAAGCGGGCCGAGGTCTCGATACCCGGCGGTTGCGTGATTGGCCCCCGCCCCATCGACTTGCACCTCAAGGGTCTGCGGAAGCTCGGCTGTTGGGTGGAGACGGTGGCCGGCTACGTCCATGTCGATGCCCGCCGGGCCACCGGTCAGCCGGTCTTTCTCGGCGGGAGGCACGGCAGCACCGTCACCGGCACCGCCAACCTCATCATGGCCGCCGTGCTAACGCCGGGGACGACCCGGCTCGAAAGTGCGGCCTGCGAGCCCGAAGTTGTTGACCTGTGCCACTTTCTCCAGGCGATGGGGGCTCAGATGGAGGGGGTCGGCTCGCACACGGTGACGATCCACGGCGTCGATCGCCTGCACGGGGCCACCCACCGCGTTTTGCCTGACCGGATCGAGGCCGGCACCTACGTCCTGACGGCGGCGATGTTGCAAAGCGACATCACCATCCACCAGGCACCCGTGCAGCACCTCTCGGCCCTGCTCGACAAGCTCGAAGACGCCGGACTGGATTTCGACACGATCGGTGACGATAAAATCCGCGTGCGCGGCCAGCCGGGCTCATTGAAGCCGGTGGACGTCATCACGATGCCTCACCCGGGCTACCCGACCGACCTGCAGGCCCAGATGTGCGCCCTGATGGCCACCACCCCCGGCCTCTCCATCATCACCGAGCGCGTTTACCCGAGCCGCTTCATGCACGTGCCGGAACTCCAGCGGATGGGCGCCGACATTTCCATTGAAGGCTCCAGCGCAGTCATCAAAACCCACCCCCGCCGCCTCTCCGGGGCACCGGTGATGGCCAGCGACCTCCGCGCCTCCGCCGCCCTGGTCATGGCTGGTCTCGCCGCCGAAGGCGAAACCTGGGTGCAGCGCGTTTACCACCTCGACCGCGGCTACGACCGCTTCGAGGTTAAGCTCGCGGGCCTCAACGCCTGCATCGAGCGCCTCCCGGAGTCCGCCATGCCCAAAGACCTCACCTGCGCCGACTAAGGCAAGGAAGCAGGCGGGCCGGCAACTTGAGTTACAGCTAAGCCGACTGCTACGGAACCCGACTTCGGTTGTAGGGGCTGCCTCGGGAGCTTCCTTGGCCTCTCAACGAAGAAACGGTCGGCAACTGGAGGAACTCAGCCGCCTCGAGAATCGC
>DAIQNO010000263.1:0-3921 GCA_036788355.1 Opitutales bacterium
CAGGCTCATCTCGCGTGGTGCGTTGCAGGGCTTCGATGCCGGTGGTCGCTGCCACAGCCTTCCAGATTTCTGGAATTAAGACACCTTCGAGATCCAGGCAGACGATGTTCATTACCGCCGAAGATGCCGAGCCGACGGCTCCTGAGTCAAGGTCGATCCTGGGTTGCGAGTGGACTGCCCAGATTACCCAAGGCCGACCGGGTGACTTCTCCCGTTGCCCGGCTGTTTAACGGGTAGTGTGGGCGGTGGTCCGCCGCGCTCCGTCGGGGCCTTTAGCTGACAAGGCGCTCTTGGACAAGGCGGGGCTGCTCGTGCCGGAGGCGGAGGTAGGTGGAGAATTGGGTTTCGATGAAGTCGCCGATGCTAAAGGGTGCCGGTAGGTCGAAGCGGGTGGGGGCGTTGGGGTGGTCTGAGCCGACTAGCAGCCGATAGAGGGACACCGACTCTAGCTGACGATAGTGGGCGCACTGCAGTTGGCGGACAAAGTGGATGACCCGGTCGTGAAACTCCAAGGGAGCCCACTCGTAGAGGGCTTCAAGCTGCCGCTGATAGGTGGCGATCAAGGGGGGTTCAAAGGGGAGCGTAGGCATTGTAAAAAGCTGGGCCTCGTCGTCAGACCTTATTTTGCTATAGATTGCCGCTAAGACGCGACGGCAACGAGGGGAAAGTTACAATTGGGTGACGAATCGGGGATACTTTGGCGAAAACCACGGAAGATTATCGACCAAAGCGATGAAGGATTAACCCTATGTTTTGCCATACCGCCCCTGAGGATCAATTTTCTGTCACGATTTCGTAAAAATTGGTCGGCCTTTAGCTTTGGTGGAGCGGCGGGTCCTTGGGTTCCGCTTGACCGAGGTGATGCCAGGGTTCAGGGTTTAGTGATGCTAAATCATTATCAGGTGCGGGTTTGTCCCAAGGGTCGAGGTGGGCTGTCAGCGTGGCTGCAAGGTCTGGTAGCGGCGTTGGTGGGAGGTTTGCTGCTGGTTGGTTGCGGCGGGCCCTCGGGCGGGGAAGTGGAGGTCGGTCGGTCGGAGGGTGCTCCGTTGAAGGTGGTGGCTACGACGGCGATGATCGGGGATGTCGCCCAGATTTTAGCGGGCGAGGCGGCATCGGTGCAGGTATTGATGGGCCCGGGGGTCGATCCGCACCTCTACCAGCCGACTCGGGATGACTTGGTCGCGCTGGATGGCGCGGAGGTGATTCTTTACCATGGGTTGCACCTGGAGGGCCGCATGACGGAGGTATTGTCCCGCCAGGCGATGCGTGGTAAAACCGTGTCGGCGGTCGCGGAGGTAGCCGTCGAGAGTGGCCGGGTGGTTGCTTTGGGGGATGGTGATGCCATTGACCCCCACCTGTGGATGGATGTCACCGCCTGGAGCGAGGTGGCCGTGGTGATTGAAGCCGCCTTGAAGAGCCGGCTGCCTGCTGAAGCCGCAGCCATCGAGGAGCGTCGGGCGGCTTACCAGGAGCAACTAGCCGCTCTGGATCGTTACGCGAGGGAGGTTCTCGGGACGATCCCGCCGGAACAGCGGATTTTGGTCACCGCCCACGATGCTTTCGGCTACCTAGGGAGGGCTTTTGGGTTGGAAGTTCGGGGGATCCAGGGCATCAGCACGGAATCGGAGGCCGGTCTGCGGGATCTGAATGAGTTGGTGGACTTCATCGTGCAGCGGCGGTTGCCAGCGGTTTTCGTGGAGACTTCCGTCTCCGACCGCAACGTGAGGGCTCTGATCGAGGGATGCGCGGCGCGGGGGCATCGGGTAGTGGTTGGCGGTGAACTTTTCTCAGACGCCATGGGGCCGAGTGATGCTTACGAGGGCACCTACGTCGGGATGATCGACCACAACGTGACGATTCTGGCGCGGGCCCTCGGCGGAAAGGCCCCGGTTGGGGGCTGGCAGGGGCGGCTGAGGGCTGAGTAGGGCGTGAGATCGACACCAACGAGGAAACTCTGCTTTTCGCTATGACATTGCTGGAAATGATTCCGAAGGAGCATTTTTCCGTGTTCCTTCGTTATGCTGATGGAGAGAGTGGCACCGTCGACCTTTCTTCGCTGGTTGGAAGGGGGGTTTTCGCCGATTGGGAGAACCCCGATCGATTCCAGCAGGGTCGGTTGGCAGACGGGGGCTATCCGGAATGGCCGGGAGGTATCGACTTGTGCCCGGATGCCCTCTATCTGAAGCTCACAGGAAAGGAGCCGGAGGAGGTTTTTCCGTCTTTGAAACGATTCCAAGTCCATGCCTGAAATATCCCGATTCTACGGAATTGTCATCCGGATGTATTTTGGTGACCACGCGCCACCGCACTTTCATGTAGTCTATAATTGAAGTAACGCAGTAGTTGGCATCGAGACATTGGCGTTCATCGAGGGCCGTCTGCCACCCCCTGCGAGAGGTTTAGTGATAGAATGGGCAGTGATTCATCAAGACGAATTACGTCTCGTATTCCAAAAGGCGCAGAAGCTCCAAGCACCAGATCCGATTGCGCCGCTAGAATAATCTCCTGGTTCGCCTGTTCCGCTTGGGCCATGGCTAGCCCATAATCTCGGCGGCGAAAGTGTCGCCATGCGAACCGCGTGAGTTTTTCGGTGGTCAGAGACCGGCATGGCATTCATGATTATGGATTTATGAGGCGCGTTTGGCGAGCGACCGATTTCTTTGAGATTCTGGTGCAGCATCGGCGGCTGGTGCTGGGGGGGCTGGCGGCGGTCATTCTGTTGTTTTATGCGAACCCGTGGGTGCAGGGGCTGCGTCCGTTCTGGGCCCTGGAAATGGCACTTTACGACTGGCAACTGCAAGTTCGTGGGCCGCGCCCAGTGCCGCCGGAGGTGGTGATTTTGGGCGTTTATGCCAGTAGCCGGAACGTGATGGAGGTCGGGGGCTACTCGCCGGACGACTCCGCGCTGCACCCGGCGATCCCGCTGATGCAGCCGCATTGGCCGTGGGATCGCCGCTTCCACGCGCTGCTGCTGGAGCGGCTGGTGGAGTTGGGGGCGCGGGTGGTGGTCTTCGACTTTGTCTTTTCGGGGTCTCAGGGGGAAGGCGATTGGGACTTTGCCGAGGCCCTCGAAGCGCATCAGGACAAGGTGGTGATTGGGGCGATGTTTCAGCGGGAACTGACACTCAATCTGGAGGAGACGGCGCGCTACCTGGAGCCTTTTGATGATCTGTTGCCGCTCGAACCGGACCCGATCATCGGGCACGTTAATCAGGTTCCCGATGCCGATGGGGTGATTCGGCGGGCGGCGCACGGGCTTTCACTGATGCGGGAAATGAACCCTGGGCACCCCGTAGCGGAACAGCTCGAGCCGGACGTGTTTTCCCTGGCATATCGGGCGCGGGCGCACCTCGGGGGCTTTGATGATACCCAGCGGGACTGGGGTCAACTTCAGCTCGTTAACTACTACGGCCCGGAGGAGAGTTTTCAGTCGATCCCGGTGGAAAACGTTTTTTTGGAGGATCGACTGGCCCTCTACCGTGGTGATGAGCAGTGGTCGTTTTTCCGCAACAAGGTGGTCTTTTTCGGCCCGTATGACGAGCTGGCCTTCAAGGATGTCCACCGGACGCCCTTTGGCAGCATGATGGGGGTGGAGGTGCAGGCGACGTTACTGGCCAACCTGCTGGATGGTAGCACGCTGGTGGAGGTGCCCCGGTGGGCGATCACCCTGGGAACGGGGCTCCTGTTGGCGGCCTTGGCGGTGGGTCTGTGGTCGCAGCCCCATATCGGGATCAAGTTGCTGCTGGGTGGGGGGACGCTGGTGGTGCTTTTCCTGGTAAGCCAGTGGCTGCTGGCCAGCTACGGGGTGGTGCTGCTGATGGGGTTGCCCTTCTTGGCCCTCGGGACCCTGGGGATCGCCGATCTGACGATCAGCTTCGCCATCGAGCAATACGAGCGGGCGCGGGTGCGCGGGGTGCTGAA
>DAIQNO010000264.1:0-3898 GCA_036788355.1 Opitutales bacterium
GAAACAACGAGAGAAAACCGAAAAGAATGACCAGCAGCGAAAAGCCATGCGCCAGTGGATAATTTAGCTTCGTTCCCCAATCGAAGGGCCCCACCGTCGGCGGCTGGGTTCCTAAAGTCACCAGAATGAATCGACGCCGAGCCTTCAGCAAAAGCTCAAAAAGATCGACCAGTCGCGGGCACGCCCGATCTCGGATCAAATCGGGGAAAAGATCGAGGATCGACACCGGCTTCTGGTAACGCTGTAATAGCTTCCACTCGGCCTTCGAGACAACCAGGTAGGTCTTGCTCCGGATGTTCTTAATGACGAGCGTGTCGTCATCTCGCTCGTGGATTTTTAGATCCGCTGAGAGTAACAACGGCTGCATCAACTCCGCTTCCAAACTGTCGGGGCGCGACGGTTTGAAGACCTCTTTACGGAGTAGCAACGTGTTGGTCATCGCGAGGAGATACTAGACAATTTTCAGTAGTTTCGAACCTTCAATATCTACCCTGCACCCCACGCTGTCAACCCCCAAGTGAAGACCCCAGGAAGCCTCGGAACGCTCCGGAGAGGACCTCTCCCAAGTTGCGGCGCTAACTGGTGACGACCACCCGCGGGAGGCCTGTCGTGGCCATGCCGGTCTGCGAGCTTTTCTTGCCAAGCGGTTCCGCCGTCGCAACGATGCCACCATGTCGCTGGATTTTGAGCCTACTCCGCTGCCGATCGACACCGAGGCGGCATCTGACCCTGGCACCAAGGCCATGAGCCTTTGGGATCACCTGGAGGAGTTGCGGTGGGTGCTGCTCAAAACGGCCATCGTTTTTGTGGTGGCCGGAACCGTCATCGGTTGCAGTCTGCTGGCCTTTCAAGGCATGCTGAATTGGCCGCTGAACCAAGCCGAAGCGATCACCGGGCAGACCGTGGCGCTCCGCACCGGGGGGCCAGCCGAGATCTTCTCCGTCCTGTTTCAGATGGTTTTTTTCGGAGCCCTCGGCCTGGCCCTGCCCGCCGCCCTCTACTTTTTGGCCCAGTTCGTCGCCCCCGGCCTCACCCCAAAAGAGCGGCGAATGCTGCGCCCAGTTTGCTGGGCCCTCCTCGGGCTCTTTTTCGCCGGTGCAGCCCTGGCCTTTTTCCTGGTACTGCCGATGATGTTCGTCATCTCGATTCAGCTCAACCAGCTTTTCGGCTTTGAGGAGCTGTGGACGCCGGGGGCCTATTACGGCTCGGTGGTGTCGATCACCCTCGCCCTCGGGATGGTGTTTCAGTTTCCCCTGGTGCTCATCGTGCTGGTGCAGCTCGGCATCCTTTCCGTGGCCGGCCTGCGGGAGGCTCGCCGCTACGCCGTCGTCATCGTGCTGATTTTCGCGGCCCTCATTACGCCCACCGGCGACCCGATCACCCTTGGTCTGGTCTTTCTGCCCCTTTACAGCCTCTACGAAGGCAGCATCCTGGTCGGCCAGCGCCTCCGCCCGTTTAATGACTCTGACGACGACCTCGCCGACGACGAGGCCGACCCCCGTTGACGCCCCCCCCAGAAGTAGCCCTACCGCTCCCGCGCAGGCCTGCCATCGACTCGAATTTCGTTTAATGCGCGGGTAGCCCCGCACCCAGAACGGCCCTCCGCATCGCCGGTGGCCGTGAATTGCCCGCACCTCGCGCAGTCTGGCTTGCCAACCTGCCACCCGCCGTGTTGATTCTGTTCAATGACGACGGCGACACTGATCTACTACCTGCACTACCTCTCCATCTTCACCGTGGTTTCCGGGGTGGTTTCCACCCACGTCTTGCTCCGCAAAGTCACGCCGCGCTCCAACCTCCAGATGGCCTGGATCACGCAGATGGCAGTCCTCGGCGGTCTGGTGCTGGTGCTGCTCAGCGGCCTCTTGCAATGGTTCCAAGGCGAAAAGCCGGCCTTGCTCTACACCAAAAACGCCCTTTTCCACACTAAGGTCACCCTCTTCCTGATCGTTGCCGGTCTTTCCGTGTTACCGACCCGCTTCCTGGCCAAAGCCCGCCACGGCGCACCCGAAGACCTCGTCACCGTGGATAAACTCCCCGTGATGGCCCTCCGCGGCCAGCTCCTGCTCCTGTTCACCATGCCGCTGCTGGCCCTCTGGGTCGCCCGCGGCGTCGGCTACTACGGCTCGTAAAACGCGCTGTCTCATCAACCCCAGACGGTATCGCCAATATCGCCCACCGAAACCGTTAAGCGCGCTGTTTGGGTGTTCCGACGGTTTCCTCGGGGTCGGCGGTGGGGGTGGTGGATCGGGGGTGGGTGGGGAGGTTGATTTTCGGGGTGGTTTTGTAGAACTTTTCGCGGCAGGCGGGGCAGTGGCGGTGGTTGACTTTGAGGCCTAGCTGGGCGTCGCAGGCCGGGCATCGCCAGACGATGGCCGAGTAGATCAGGGTGCCAACCAGTCCGGCCATGCCGATCGGAACCAACCAGATCGGCAAGAAGTTGAAGAAGAAGGGAACCACCGAGAAACCCAGGCAGAGCACGCCGAGGGTGACGACTACGCCCTGGACGCGCTGGCGGGCCTCAAAGCGCTCAACGAGGCGCGGGTCGAACTGCTGGGCGATGGGGGTGCGGCGTGGGAGGGCGCGGGCGGGCATTCTGTGAGGGTGGTAAAAGGTGGGCCTCAGGCGAGGGGTTGCTCAGATTGGGGGCGCAGGTAGTCGAGGAGTGCCTGCCATTGTTCCGAGCTTGGGGTGACGGGGTGGTAGCCAAGGTCGGTGCGGGCTTCAGTGAGGTCGAACCAGTGGTCGTGGGCGAGCTGGTGGGCCACAAAGCGCGTCATCGGGGGCTCATCGGCTCGCCTCAGCAGTGGCCAGAGAACTTCGCAGAGGTGGCCCAGGCCAGCGGCGAGGGGCAGGGGGAGGCGTCGGGTGACGGGCGGTAGGTTGAGGTCGGCCAGCAGGCGGTTGATCCAGGGCCAGAGGGCCACCGGCTGACCGTCACTGATGAAGTAGGCGCGTCCCCCGGCGCGCCCCTGTTGGAGGGCGGCCAGGGCACAGCGATGGGCCAGGGCGGCGTTGTTGACGTGGGTCAGATCGACGCAATTTTCCCCGTTGCCGACGATCCTGAGGCGTCTGGCGCGGGCTTTGGCGACCAGGCGGGGCAACAGGTGGGGGTCTCCCGCGCCCCAGATCAGGTGGGGCCGTAGGGCGCAGACCGCTAGGCTGCCGGGCTGGTGGGCCGCCAGGGCCAGCTTTTCGGCCTCGACCTTGGTCGCCGCATAGTGGCAGGGGATGTTCTCTCCGTAGGGCTGGGCCGAGGTGCCCCCCTGCAGCGGCTGTGGCGTGTAAACGACGCTGGGGGTGCTGGTGTGGACGAGGTAGCGCACGCCGGTGGCCCGCGCTGCCTCGATCACGGCCTTGGTGCCGCTGACATTCACCCGGTGATAGTCTGCCAGTGGCCCCCAGAAGCCCGCCTTGGCTGCGACGTGAAAGACCGCCTCGCAGCCATCCATGGCCACCCCGAGGGCGGCAGTGTCGGTCAGGTCGCCTTGGACGACGGTGGCACCGAGGGCGGCGAGGGCCGGGCTGGGCGACCGCTGAAAGGCCCGCACGGCGTGGCCTTCGGCCAGCAGTTGCCTCACCAGTTCGCTTCCGAGGAATCCGCCTCCACCAGTAACCAGGCAGTTCATCGGAGCGCGGGTAGGGGCTGGCTTGGGAAGAATCGGCAAGGAGCTTTCCGAGACTATCGCGCAGCGGTGCCGTTTCCGGCGGGAACTGACGCCGAGCGGCGCCACGCGGTCACGCCGACCATCAAAAGGGTCGCCGAGAGAGCCAGCCCGGTAGCGGAAGCCTCCGGGATCAGGGCCGCGATGGCCGTGTCGTAGGTACTCACGCGGACAAAAAAGTTCGCATCGCCGCCGGTGACCAGCTCGTTGTTGACCACCGCGAAGGTGTCGTT
>DAIQNO010000265.1:0-3894 GCA_036788355.1 Opitutales bacterium
GATGACGGCACTGCCTAACTAAAAAAATAATGCCTTGAAATCATGGGTAAACTTCGCACTGTCCCAGGGTTGATGAACGTGAAAAACCTTCTCTTACTCGCCCTGTGCAGTTTTGGCCTTTCCTTTCTGGCACCTCTGGTGATGGGCCAGGATGTCGTCACCACGACGGATGGGGCGCGGCTGACCGGCGAAGTGCTTTCCGTCCGGGACGGCGTGGTCAAGTTGCGGACCACCTACGCGGGAGAGTTGACCATTCCAACCAGCGCGGTCGCCGATCTGAGCACTGGCAGCGAGGCCTTGGTGGAGTTTACCGATGGCACCCGGGCTCGAGGAGCCCTCTCGGGTAGTGGTGGGACGGTCAGCGTCGGCGCGTCGAATCGCCCGGTTAGCCAGGTTACAGCGTTGTGGAGGCCGGGCGAAACGCCGCCGGATGTGGCCGCCGTCGAGGCCCAGCGGCGTCGTTGGGCCTATGAGGTTGACGGTCGGGTGGCTGGCAACTCCGGCAATACGCAGGCTTTCGATGTGGGCTTGGGGGCCAAGGCGACGCTTGCCGGGCCGACCGATACGCTGCGGTTCTACGGAAGCTATCAATTTGGCGAAACCGATGATTCCGTGAGTCGCGACCGGGCGCGGGGCGGCGTGGACTACCAGCAGGATTTCTACCGAGGGCTCTTGTGGTATCTCCGGTCGGAGTTTGGCCGCGATGCCGTCGAGGATCTCGACCTTTACACCGAGGCCGCCGGCGGTCTCGGCTACAAGATTCTCGACCTGGAGCGCCACAAGCTGACCGGGCGGGGCGGTTTGGCGTATCGTTTTGAGTCCTACGGATCGGGCCGTAATGAGTCGTTCCCTGGTCTCGACTTGGGGGTTACGCACTTGTATCAGTTCGACTGGGTCACCCTGGCCAGCTCGGCGGCATTGGTGATGTCGTTGTCGGATATGAGCAACTGGACGCTACGGCAGCAGACGGCGGCGGATTTCGCGGTGTTGAACTCCGATACCGTCAGCCTTCGCGCGGGCTTCGAGAACACTTACAACAACAACCCGGAACCGGGAAAAAAGAAGCACGATATCAGCTACTTTTCTGCGGTAGTCTTGTCGTTTAAGTAGGGTGCCGCTTGGGTTGTCGCAAGGGTCGGACGGGTGGGCGACGGTCACGGTGGCGGCGTGCGTTTTGCCTTGGAATCACGGGGCTTGATCGCATTATCTGAAGGTGATGAGCGTTGATTTGCCGCAAAAAACTGGCCAAAGGGCGGCTCCGTGGGCGAGTTTCTGGCGGTGCTGGGCCATTTTCCTCGAGAAGTTCTGGCGGCCATCTTCCGGTGCGGTGCGGGGGTGGTTTGAGAGGCACCCACTGGCGCGGTATCTTGCCAAGCGGCTGGGGCAGTCGGTGGTGGTGCTGTGGGTGGTGATTACCCTGACCTTTATGCTGGTGAAGTTGTCGCCGGGTGATCCGTTCTCGCGTGAGCGGGCCTTGCCGCCGAGTGTGCGGCAGCAGCTCGAAGCGGCCTACCGGCTGGATGCCCCTCCGGTGATGCAGTATTTTTATTATCTGGGGGACTTGGTGCAGGGGAATCTGGGGCCTTCGACGGCCCAATCTCGCTCGGTCAACGAGATTTTGGCCGACCACCTGCCCGTCTCGTTTGAGCTGGGGGGCTATGCGCTCTTGATCGCGGTGTGTTTCGGCGTGCCGGCGGGGGTGATCGCGGCTTTGAAGGCCAATCAGCGAACCGATTACGCGATCATGTCGGTGGCGGTGTTGGGGCTGTGTCTGCCGACTTTCGTCCTGGGGCCGTTATTGGCCCTGGTTTTCGGCGTTTGGTTGGGTTGGCTGCCGCCCGCCTTCTGGTATGAGGGTGCTTCGCGGGTGTTACCGGCTTTGAGTTTGGGCCTGGTGTATGGGGCGGTTTTGGCCCGGGTGACGCGGGGGGGGATGCTGGAGGTGCTCAAGCAAAACTACTTGGTGACGGCGCGTGCCAAGGGTCTGGCACCGTGGACGATCCTCTGGAAACACGCGCTGCGCGGGGGTCTGCTGCCGACGGTCTCGGTCTTAGGGCCGGTTTTCGCGGGGCTGATCAGCGGCTCCTTTGTGATCGAAACGGTCTTCCAGATTCCAGGAATGGGCAGCTTTTTCGTCGAGTCGGTCTTTAATCGGGATACGACCTTGATTCTGGGAACCGTGATCGTTTACGCGGTGTTGATCACTCTGGCCAACTTGGCGGCGGATGTGGCGATCGGCTTGTTGGACCCGAGGGTGCGAATGGATGCGCGGAATTGACGAGGGCTCGCCGGGTGCAGCGATCGGTTGTGGGGGTCGGGTAGTTCTGAACTTGACTTTTGGTCAAGGCGGTCGATTTCATCTTGGCAAGCATGGGTGAGGCGCAGCCAATTTTGAATCGCTGGCAGCGCCAGGTGGTGGGCACGGGCTTGACGGTGGCCGGGGTCGCGGTGGTGCTGGTGGGATTGGTGGGTCTTTTTGGGGTGCTGAAGGCTTTGGTCACCACCTTCAGTAACGTCCTGCTACCACTCGCTTTAGCGATGATTCTGGCGACGCTGTTGCGCCCGGTTCTGGAAGTGCTGGAGGGTCGCTTGAAGATTCCTCGGGGGCGGGCGGTGGCGATCGTCGCGTTGGGTCTCGTCGCCGGGATGGTGGGCGCACTCTTGTTGGTGGTGCCGCAGATGATTCTGGCGGTGCAGGACCTGATCTCAACCGGCGAGGCTGCCTGGCAGCGGGCTTCAGCGTGGTTCGTGGATTCTTATCCGCGCCTTGCGGAGCGTGTGCAGGACTGGTTAGGTGAAAGGGATCTTGGCCAGTTACTGGAGCAGGCTTTCGAGAAAGGCTCGACGTTGTTTCAGGCAGTGGTCGGGTTTCTGTCGAGTCTGGGGGCTGATTTTGCGCGGGTGCTGGGCAATGCGGTGATGTGGCTCGTGACGCCGATTTACCTGGTATTGTTGCTCTATCATCGCCCGCAGCCGTTGCGGATTCTGAAGGGTGAGATTTCCTTCATCCCGCAGAAGTGGCGCGATGATTTGATCTATCTCGGGGAGCAGTTTTCAGACATTTTGATCGCGTTTTTTCGCGGTCAGGTCGCGGTGGCTTTTTTTACCGCGATCATCTTGGCGGTGGGCTACGCGGTGTTGGGGGTCAAGGGTGGTCTTCTGATCGGTTTCGCTTCGGGGATGGCCAATCTGATTCCGTATCTCGGGACGACGGCCGGGGGGCTTTTCATCGTCCCCTACGTGCTTTTTAGTGACGACGGTGGCGCACTGCAGGCGTTGGTGGTGTTGGCCTTTTTCGTTGGCGTGCAGCTTTTTCAGGATTACGTGATGGTGCCCAAAATCATGGGCGAGCGGACGGGCTTGGGGCCGATGACGATCATTTTCTCGGCCATTTTCTGGGGAACGGCCCTCAATGGGCTGCTGGGGGTGCTTTTGGCGGTGCCGCTGACGGCGTTTTTCATCGTGTTCTGGCGCCTGGCCAAGGAGCGGTATCTGCCGAACTTCAGCACTTCGCCGAAGGCTGGGGCGGCGGCGGAGCCATCAACGTGAAGCCCCCTGATCCATGGAACGATCGGCAGAAGGTGGGGATTTTGGCGGAGTCGGTGGGATTCGAACCCACGACCTGCGGTTTAGAAGACCGCTGCTCTATCCAACTGAGCTACGACTCCAATCAGCCGTTATCATCGGCCATTTCCGTTCACTAGGCAAGCCCACTCTTTTCTGGGAAAGATCACCGCCGGCCATCGAGCCGCCCGCCGGGTGGGTCGGCACCGCCGCCGGGGGCTAACGGGTAGGAGGAGGGGCCTAAAGGATCGAGCTGTTCATGCTCAAGATCGGTTGAAGAAATGTCGGTGGCACGGATAGGCGGATGTCGTTACTCGGGGATGATTTGCC
>DAIQNO010000266.1:0-142 GCA_036788355.1 Opitutales bacterium
GCTGTTTCAAGGGCAGTTTGGGCGAGAGCCCGACGGCTGGGGAGTAGCCCCTGGTCGGCTGGAGTTTCTGGGTAACCACTGCGACTACAATGGTGGGCGTGTCCTCGGGGTTTCGATCGACCGCCGGGTCGCGGTGGCGGTG
>DAIQNO010000266.1:152-3530 GCA_036788355.1 Opitutales bacterium
GCGGGAGATTGCAGGCGGCCCCGTACGGCTGGTCTCCGCCGGGCATCCGGTGGTCGAGGTGCCTTCTCTGCGCGGCCTGATCCCGCTCCAGGGGGCGGCATCGTGGGCCAACTACCCGCTCGGCGTCGCCTGGGTGCTGACCCAGGCGGGGTATCTCTCGGAGCAGCTCTCCTTTGACCTCGCGGTGGCCAGCGACCTCCCGGCGGGCGCAGGGATGAGCAGCAGCGCCGCCTTTGAGTTGGCCACGGCCTACGCCCTGGCAGCCTCGGCCGGTTTCTCCGCCGATCCCGTGACCCTCGCCCGCATCTGCCGCAAGGCCGAGAATGACTTCGCGGGGATGCCCTGTGGCCTCCTCGACCAAGGGGTCTCGGCCTACGGTGCGGCCGACCAGCTCGTCCAGATCGACTGCTTCTCGGAGACCTTTTCCCACGTGCCGCTGCCGGCCGGAGTGCATTTCCACGTCTTCAACACCACTAAGAAACACGCCCTGGTCGAGTCGGCCTACGCGACCCGCGCCCGTGAGTGCCGGGAAGCCTTTTCCATCATCCAGCAACACCACCCCGAGGTCGGTTGCCTGGCCCACGCTGAGCCCGCCTGGGTGCAGGAGCTGGCCCCCCAACTCGGGGAGGTGCGGCGCCGCCGGGCCGAGCACATCACCCGAGAGCATCGGCGCGTCCTCGCCTGCGGTGAGGCCCTGGCCGCCAGCGACCTCATCGAGGTCGGTCGCCTTCTCGTGGCCTCCCACCACAGCTCCCGCGACCTCTTTGAAAATAGCTGCCCGGAGCTGGACTTCCTGGTCGAGCGGCTCCGCACCGAGCCCGGCGTCTTCGGCTGTCGCCTCAGTGGGGGAGGCTTTGGCGGCGCCGTAATGGCCATGACCACCGCCGACTTCACCCCCGCCCAAGCAGCCGCCGTCGCAGCCGACTACACCACTCAGTTCGGTGCCGCCCCCCTGGTCTTCCCCACCCAACCCGGCCCCGGCGCCCACATCGCGTGACCAGGGGGACTCTGGCCCGCCCCTGGGAGCACCG
The DNA here is from genome assembly GCA_036788355.1 of Opitutales bacterium. Taxonomy (GTDB): domain Bacteria; phylum Verrucomicrobiota; class Verrucomicrobiia; order Opitutales; family Cerasicoccaceae; genus DAIQNO01. The sequence continues at coordinate 1,184 of DAIQNO010000266.1, forward strand.
ACGTCCTCGTCGGAGACTCCACCTGAAACAGGCCGGCGGGGACGCTGCTCCCCTTTTGAAGGACACTCACCCCACTCCATGAAATTCTTCAACAACCTGACGAGCAACCCACACTACGCTACAAAGCCAGGTGAGGACTTGTGTCCTGGCCGAAGTTGCCCAGCCACAGTTTCTCCAGCTTGCCACTTCCCGGTCACAAAAACCCTGCTTGGCCATTCCGGATATCCCTTCTCGTTTTTTTGCAGCAGGGTGTTCAGGAGATCCAGCGAGGCCCTACCGATCGCCTCGGCGCCATAGACGATGCCGCTGGTAGTCGTATCAGAGCGAGCCAGATGTAGGCTCGCAAAACCAATTTCCTCGGGCACTTTGACCCCGGCTTCCACTAGCCAGTTCTGATGATGCGGTTGCAGACTCAGGATTGCATCGGGGCCATGACGGCGCACCCACTCGAGAAATGACTCAGGCTCATCAGCCTCCACCCCACAGAAGCTCACCGCCAGCCGCCCTTTACCGCTCTCGGCATACTCCAATGCCGCAGCCCGGATGCGGTGCTCGGTCAAAGAGTTGACCCGCGTCCCCAAACAAAAGGCAACCCGAGTCAGACCGAGCCGCTTCAAATTATGCAAGGCCAAACGGGTCGAGGAAAAGTAGTCGTGAGCTACAACATGCAGGTTTGGGTGAAGTAAACTCAGCCCTATCGCGACCACAGAAAAAGCACGCAGATCCAGCGGCAGCACTGAGGCCCCCCGATAAAGAGGGGCCAAAAGTAGCCCCTGGATGCCCCGCGCCTGCAAAACCGAAAGGGCGTGGGCTTTAGAACGATACGCACGCAACCAAAATGGCTCCAACACATAGCCGCTCTGCTCCGCCCGCAGTCGGGCCGCAGAAAAAAAGTCGTTCACGTAGGTCGCCTTCCAACCGTCCTCCTCCTTCCAGTTGGTCACAAAAGCAAGCGTAGAAATGTCTCGTTTCACCTGAACATCTCGACGATAGGCCACCAGTGCCGAGAGCGCCGGGTCCGGCCGGTAGCCTAGACCCTCCGCGATCCGTTGAACCCGTTCACGCGTGGAAATCGGGATCTTTTCCGCATTACGCAAACACAGCGACACCGTCATCGTGCTGACTCCCGCAGCCTCGGCAACCATCTTGAGCGTAATACGACCCATAAAGAAAACTAACCTACCAGGATGCAAAAAGCAGGTTTACAGTTACACCTACACGGTGGTTGCACAAGCACAACCTTAGAACTCAAGTTTCTCACAGAAGTGGAGCACGTTGTTCCACTTCTTTACCCCATATTACCCCATGAACAAAATCCTATACGGTTTCCGCGCGCAGTCGGCATTAGCTATCGTTGCGCTTCTCCTTAACCCAACTCTTGCCCTTGGCCAAGATTTTTATCTCCCCGCCGACGCCGGGGTGATCAATGTCAAAACCGATCTCGTCGCCCTCGGGATCCATCCGACCAACGCCGCAGGCAATGGATCAACCGACGACACGCTGGCCATTAAGGCAGCCATCACCCACGCCATCAATCGGGCAGATCGGTATGCGGCTCCGCCTTTCGTCTACTTCCCCAATGGCACCTACGTCGTCTCAGACACCCTGAACAACCGGATCTCCACCAGCGGTTTCAGTTTCGGCTGGCGGGCCGGCATGATCCTCTACGGCCAAAGCCGAGCCAACACCGTCATCAAACTCAAAAATAATACGCCCGCCTTCTCCTCTGCATCGAACCCTAAATCAGTGATTTACATGGGCACTGAGAATGGCGACACCAACGGAAACAACAACCAAGAAGCCTTTAGAAACTCGGTCTTCAATATGACTGTGGACACGGGCAATGGAAACCCAGGAGCCATCGGAATCAATTTCTTCGCGAGTAACCGAGGTGCCATCGAGAACGTCACCGTCCGCTCCGGCAGCAATCAAGGCTTAGCGGGAATCTCGGCCATGCGAAACCTCGCCGGACCATCCCTGATCAAAAATGTCGAAGTCCAAGGCTTCAAGCGCGGCATTGAAATCGGCAACTGGGAATGGGGCCACACGCTAGAAAATATCACCGTCACGAATCAACTGGAGGTAGGATTCTACCAATCGAACAATTCCGTCTCCATGCGAGGCTTCACCAGCAGCAACACCGTCCCGGCCATCATCAACAACAGCATTAACGGCCACTGTGTAATTATCGATGCCAACCTCTCCGGAGGAGGTTCCGCCAACACCGCCATCACCAATCGCGGCTTCATGTGGCTGCGCAACGTCACAGCGACAGGATACGGCGTGCTCGTCGCATTAGCGTGGAGATTGGTCATATTTTTTGAGGGCTTGCAGTTTTTCATAAGCA
>DAIQNO010000266.1:3540-3871 GCA_036788355.1 Opitutales bacterium
GAAACCCTCTAAAGCTCACCGCCAACCCCGGCCCGGCAAGCCGCGCCGTTCCCTATTACCCACCGGCCACCCCCATCGCTGCCCGATGCCGCAGCCCATGAAACCGGACATCACGCCAGGTCGGACTGCTGAATTTCCCGCCGAATACGGGGCGTGGTCGTCGCGTTAGCGTGGAGATTGGTCATGTTTTTTGAGGGCTTGCAGTTTTTCATAAGCAGCTTTTACCCCATCAACAATACCAATCCGCCACCCAATCCAAGATAACGAGTCGGGACAGGTAGCATCAATAATGTGGGTGCGTCCGAGTATGTCATTTCCGGCGCTCTTTTAA
>DAIQNO010000267.1:0-3862 GCA_036788355.1 Opitutales bacterium
AGCCGGGTGAGTGGACGGTCGAAATGGCCCCCAGCACGGTAAAAACGGACAAGCTGGCGGCCCTGCGCGAAGGGGGGGTCACGCGGGCCTCGGTAGGGGTGCAAAGCTTTCAGCAGAGCTGGCTCGACCGTCTCGGTCGTCGCCAGTCGGTCGCGCAGGCCGAGGTCGCGCTGGGGCGGATTCGCGAGGCGGGATTTCCGTCCGTCAACCTGGACCTGATGTTCGCCCTGCCAGGCCAGACCGAGGCCGACTGGCAGCTCGACCTGGAGCTGGCCCTGGAGCACCAGCCAGACCACCTCTCGACCTACTGCCTGACGCCCGAGGAGGATACCGTCCTGTGGGCCAAAATGGCCGCCGGAAAGCATCGCCGGGATGAGGCACAGGAGACCGATCTCTACCGCTTTACCTGGGACTGGCTGGCGGAGCACGGCTACGCCCAATACGAAGTCTCGAACTTCGCCCGCCCGGGGCATCGCTGTCAGCACAACCTCAACACCTGGGCGATGGGCAGTTGGCTGGGCATCGGGCCGTCCGCCGCATCGCAGTTTCCGACACGCCCCTGCCCGTCCAACGGTCCGCCGGTTTCATGGGTCACCCGGGCCCAGAACCCGGCGGACCTGACCCGTTGGGCCACCTCAGTGGCCGAGCGCGACGCCGGGCAGTTTCCGAGCCCTGGGCACGAGGGCACGCAGCCCCTGACGCCCCACCTGCTCGCCCTCGACGCGCTGATTTTTGGCCTGCGGCAAAACGACGGCCTGCGCCTCGATACCTTGCAAGTTCGCTTCCCCAGCTTCCCTTGGAACGCCCTGCCGGGGCTGATCGAGCCATGGCAGCGCGAGGGCCTCGCCTGCTGGCACCCCGCCTCCCACGGCCTAGCCTTGACCACTGAGGGCCGGCTCCGCGTGGACGCCATCGGCCTCGATCTCCTCTCCGCTTTCGACCCCGCGACGGATCGGTAAGCTGGGTTGCTTTAGAGGGCAGCCAACTTCAAGAGCCGCCCTTTTTTCCGGATTGAAACAACTCCATCTGCGGGCTCTTGATCATGTCGTAATTCTTCAGCAGACGCAGAATCTGGAGCACGTCGGACTTCTGGTAGTGGTAGTTTACTTCGACCTTGGCCACAAGATCCTGCAAGATGGCCCGAAAAGAGACCACCGCATCCACCCCCGCCTCCCTCAGCATTTCCAGACTCTGCGACTTGTGCGGCTCGTGGGTCGGCAGGCTCGGGATAACCAGCAACTTGTAAAAGTGCTCCACCCCGAGTTTCTCGACGGCACTGTCCTCCACCTGAAACAGCTCACTGGCCTGCTTCAGGACATCCTTCTCCAGAAACTTGGCTAAATCGGCACTCCCCCTGAGCGTGCCGGGCGTGAACCGCTGGCTGTGCCAGGCCTTGATGAACACAATCGCCCGGTGAATCAGCGGCAGCTCATTGGAGTAAAGCATCAGGCTCGGGCGGGCCGTCGTCTCCCGGTAGGCCGGGTTATAGACCAACAAGTCGATCTCCTCGTCACTGCGCTTGGCGCGTGCCTGCACCTGGTATTTCCGCAGTTGCCGCACGAGGAACCCATTCCCCTCAAAATACTCCCTCACAATGACTTCATCAACCCCCGCCACATCCGAAACCCTGCGGAGCTTCCCCCCCTTTAGCAACGCCAATAGGTCGAGCCGACTCCCACGGAACGGGGCTGACCTACGGGAAAAAATCGCCGCCACCGTAGATCGCTCGAAGTAAATGGCTGTATCTTTGTTGGCAACCCAAGGAAATGGCGACCGCAACCGGGAATCTGCTTGTCCCGAAACTCCTGGGTGGCAAGCATCTGAATGTGCCCGAAATCCTCAATACGACGAAAATCAGCTATCATTTAGAGCGGATCATCGACGAAGCGACGGTCGAGCTATGGTTGGTCAGTCCCTACGTCAAAATTCATCAGCGTCTGCAATCCTTGCTGCGACGAAAGATGTCCGAAGGACTGACGGTGACACTCATTTATGGCAAGCAGCAGATGCACGAAGAGATGATTGATTTTTTCGAGGATGCACATGCTGCGCAGATCTATTTCTGCAAGAATCTCCACGCAAAAGTTTACTCCAGTGAATCCGAGCACATTCTTTCTTCCCTCAACCTTTACGACTACAGCCAAGTTCACAATTATGAGTTAGGCTGCCTTATTCAAAAAAGCACTGACGAACCGGCCTTTCACGCCCTTGCACGGGAACTGCAGGTCATCAGGGAAGGCAGCGCCCATCAAGAGCGCGCCAACCCGCAAAAATTGGCGGACGTAGTCGAGCCGGAGTTCAAAGAGAAGCTCTCCACTACGCAGATTGCGAAATTACTTAAGGTGTCTACTAAGGACGTCTTTGGCCTGCTCAAGAACGAGGGATTGATCGTGCGGCAAAACGAGCAATGGATGTTGACACCCGCAGGTATCGAATACGGTGGCGAGGTGATTCGTTCACGCCGTTACGGGGAGTTCATCGTCTGGCCGAAAGACATTGTTGAGGTCAACTGAAGGGACGGTTAATCTAGGGCTATGTTGATTTAAGCGGACTGGCTCTTCAACCACGTTCAATTTGACCACGCTTCCCTGACCTCCCGGCTGGAAGCATTAAAGTATACTCGACTACGCTGCTCATGCAGGCTTTTCCGGAGTTGTATCAACAGTTAGATGCCTCGACACGCACGTCGGAGAAAACGGCGGCTTTGCGGCGGTATTTTCAGGCGGCACCGGCGGCTGATGCAGCTTGGGCGGTGTTTTTTTTGACGGGTCAGCGCCTCGCTGCTCCGGTGAAGACCAGTCTGCTGCGGCTCTGGGTGGCGGAGCTAACGGGATGGCCGTTGTGGTTGGTCGAGGCTTCCTACGAGCGCGTCGGCGACCTGGCGGAGACCGTGGCCCTGCTGTTGAAACGACCCCTCGCGAGTCACCCAAATCATGAACCTGCGCCTGCTTTCACCGAGGGAACAGGAGCGGCTACAGAGATTCGAGGATCAATAGCCCTCACGCGAAAGGCGTTTCACCAGAATTTAACCCTAGTTTCCTAGGGCTAACGTGACGTCGCCGTGACGACCGATTTCAACCTTGCGGATGCCCAGAGTGCTGACTACCAAAACCTTGTTCGGATTAAATCATTGCTCCCTCGCAAAACCCTCAAAAGCCACGAAAATCAACCTCCCACAAGCAGCCTTTTGCTTAATCCCATCGCTGTTTTTCGCCGGAACGTTGTCTGCAACACCATATCAACCGGTGCCAACCTCTGGATCCGATACGGATCAGGGTTCAGAAGTACGCGGAAATCTACGAATTGAAGAGCCAGCAAACAACCCCACTGACAACAACGGTGTAACTCTCGCCTACCGCAAAGCTGCAACAGAGCGGTCGAATCCAAGGAAACTTTTTGGATCTAATCAATAAAGCGCCACCTGGCATTGCCTAAATGTTACCAAATAAACGGGTATTTTTTTGACCCCTTTGTTGGGGGATCATCTCACCTCCTTGTCACCAGATATTCACATCACCAATCCATCCTATGAGGACTATCAGTGCTGCTCTGCTATTTTCCGTTCTTCTGCCTAACTTTGCTGTTTCGCAACCTGTGCCCTCTGATAAACCACCCGGTTACCCCGACTGGTGGTTTACCAGGGGCGTCATTGGCCTGAAACCGGGGGAGTTCGGCGGCATTTACGCGGACTATCTTCAGCCGTCTGACCATTCGCCACTTCTTCAGGGTCAGCTTCTACACTTAGCGGATGCGGCCATCGAGGAACCCGTCGTCATCGGCGGCACTGTGAATCTTGAAACATGCACCGCAACGAATGACCCATGATTTCAATCGACGGATACGCATCCCATCCACCGAAAGA
>DAIQNO010000268.1:0-3829 GCA_036788355.1 Opitutales bacterium
TTGGCCCAGGCGGAGGACTCGATGATCTCGCGCAGGCAAACTGGCTGGGCTTTGGCGTTGGGCACTTCGATGCCGACGGAGCCCTTTCCGGGGACGGGGGCCAGGATGCGGACGGCGAGGGCCTTGAGGCCGAGGGCGATGTTTTTATCGAGGGCGGCGATCTTTTCGACGCGAACCCCGGCAGCGGGGATGACCTCGTAGCGGGTGATGACTGGGCCGGCGTGGATTTCACCGGGGTCGACGGCGACCTTAAATTGTTCCAGAGTGTGGATGAGCTTGGCCATGACGGCCTCGTATTCAGCGGGGTCGGGGGCGGCGTCTTCTGGCGGTGGGTCTTGCAGGAGGGCCAGCGTGGGAAAGGTGTAGGAGCCGCGGGCTTTCGGAAGTTCGATGGCGGCCCGCTCGACGGCTTCGGGCTTGATGATCTTGGCCTCGCCGCGGAGGCCGGGGGTTGCGGCAGAGGCGGCCTGGGGTGCCGGGAGGCGCCCATCCTCTGTGAGTTGCTCCGGCTGCGGTGGGGCGGGGCGGCGGCGAGGCTTTTCTGCCTCAGCAGAGTCGGCCTTGGGGAGGGCTGGCGGCAGGGCGGGGGAGGGTGTTTCGATCTTGGGTGCGGATCGTTTTTCTGGGGGCTTGGCGGTCTGGCGGGCTCGCTCGATGGCGGCCGCTTTGGCTTTGGCGGCCGCTTCCGCTTCAGCGGCGGCCTTCCGGGCGGCTTCGCGCTGCTGGCGGGCGAGGCTCCACTGCCGGACCCCCTCATTCCACCGAACGAAGCCATCGCGGAAGACCCAGAAGAGGCTGCAGGTGGTCAGGCAGAGCAGCATGATGCTGATGCCTGCCGGGCCGATGGCGCGTCGGAGGGCCGGGCTGGTGAGGTTCTGGCCGACGCGCCCGCCGAGGCCCTCGAAAAAGACCCGATCGGCGAGGGGGGCGGCTCCTTGCCGGATGACGACGCCAGGTGAGCCGTTGCCAGTCGCTCCCGTGTTTTGGCTCGGCTGGCCGGATGAATCACTTCCTGAGGTGCCGGAATCTTGGCGCGGGTGGGGGGCGTGGGCGGAACTGGTGCCCTGATCTGGGGGGTCGGTCAGCCAGCCGGTCTCGAACATCTGAGCGGTGCCCGCCAGCCCGGCTACCAGGCCAATGGCCGCCACCACTACGCTAAAGCGCAGGCGGGTTGCCGCGCCCGTAAAAAGCTGAAAGCCAATCCGCAAGATGGTCAGCGGGAGGGCCCAGGCCGCGAGGCCGAAAGTCCAGAAGCTGCCGTAAGCAACATACATCCCGAGGTCGCCAGCGATGTTCTTGGGCTGAGCCTCCAAGGCGGCCCGTTGTGGGGCTTGGGAGGGCTCAAAGTGAACCATCGCCACCAGGTAAATCAGGCCGATGGCCAGCAGGGGCACGGCAATCCACCGCCGTGGACGGGGCGGGCGCGGCTGAAAGGACGTGTGGCGTGCCTTGGCCCGAATCTTTTGGGGTCTTGGTTTCGTAGCCATTCCGGGGGTGTCGATAGATCAGTTGTAGCCCCGCTGCGGGAGGGAAAACAAGCCTCAACCGGCCCCGATGACGCTTACTGTTCACTGCCACCCCCTGGGAGGACCGCCGTCCTCGTCGGAATCTCTATCTTAAACGGAGCGGCGGGGACGCCGGTGCCCCCAGCAAAGTTTCTGGCGAAATTGACCCCGCCACCCCGCAGTTTTAATCGCACCCGGTGTTCTGTGAGGGTCGCTTCCGCGCTTGCGGGGGCATCACCCGGGCGTCATCTTAGCGTGTAGGTATGCAGGAGCGGTTGTATTGCGAAAGTCGGTTTACGTCGCGGCGTCGAGTGTCGCGCCCGGTGATGGTGGGGTCGGTCGGCGTCGGCGGGGATTACCCGGTGCGGTTACAGTCGATGACCACGAGCTTGACCCAGGATGTGGCGGCCAGTGTGCAGCAGTGCATCCGGTTGGCCGAGGTGGGTTGCGAAATCATCCGCCTGACGGCACCCAATAAGGATGCCGCCCGCGCCTTGAAGGACATCCGGGCGCAGTTTAGCGCGGCAGGTTTCGAGGGCATTCCGCTGGTCGCCGATATTCACTTTCTGCCCTCGGCGGCGATGGAGGCGGTGGAACACGTCGAGAAAGTCCGGGTGAACCCTGGGAATTACGCGGATAAGAAGAAGTTTGCGGTGCTAGAATACACCGATGCGGCGTATCAGCAGGAGCTGGAGCGCCTCCACGCCGCCTTTTCTCCGCTGGTGTTACGTTGTAAGGAACTCGGTCGGGCGATGCGGATCGGCACCAATCACGGGAGCCTTTCCGACCGCATTATGAACCGTTATGGCGACACGCCGGAGGGCATGGTCGAGAGTGCGCTGGAGTTTATCCGCATCTGCGAGGGCCACGGATTCCGGGACATCATCTTGTCGATGAAGGCCAGTAACCCCAAGGTGATGATCCAAGCCTACCGCTTGGCGGTGGCCAAGATGGCGGCAGAGGGGATGCACTACCCCCTGCACCTCGGGGTGACGGAGGCCGGCGAGGGTGAAGATGCCCGGATCAAGAGTGCCATCGGCATCGGGGCCCTGCTTTACGACGGCCTCGGGGATACGGTGCGGGTCTCGTTGACCGAAGACCCCTGGTTTGAGCTGCCGGTGTGCCGCGAGCTGGTGCGGCGGGCCGAGGCCCTCTGGCAGCGCTCCGCCGCCATCCCGGAGCCTCTGGCGATGGAGGAGCAAACCCTGGACGTTTACCACTACGGAAAGCGCCCGATTGCGCCGCTGGAGCTGGGCACCTACGCCAAACTGGGACCGCTGGAGCCCCCGCGAGTCATCGTGCCGTCCCAGCACCCGTTGCGGGAGCACGCGGCCATCGCCAAAGAAGTCTTTCAGGCCCATCGCCAGCTCAAGGAGGCCCGTTGTGAGGGGTTGCTGGTGGCCGTCCTGGAAGCTGCCGACCTGGAATATCTAACCCTGCTGGGTAAAGTGCTGGCGGGTCAGGTGGACTTCTTTGTCCTGTCGATCGCCGCCGGGGTGCCGATGGCCGCGATCGAGCATTTCGAGTTGCCAACTTCGCAGCGATTTATCTTCGAGTTCGGCCCTGCGGCGAGCGAGCCCGCCGCCCTCGCGGCTCGGGTGGCCCTGGCGACGGCCAAGGGCGCGGGTCTGGTGGTCGATACGGCCTGTGGCGGTCACGGGACGGGCATCGACTTGCGGGATGCTGCGGTGGTCGAGCTACTGCGATCCGCGTCGTGCCCGCTGATCTTTACCCGGACGACCCCGGATTGGCGGAGGGCGCATCCCGTGGGTGGTTATCGCGAATTGGCTGAGCTGCTGCGCGCAGCGGGCCTCACCAGCCCGATCTGGCTACGGGTGCGGCCAGAGTGCCAAGTGCTGGATGAGCCAGGTTTTGGTGCAGCCTTGCTCGAAGCCGCGATGTTCGCGGGCGTCCACTTTGTCGATGGATACGGCGATTTCCTCAGCATCGAAACCATCGACCACGTGGCCCGCTCCACCGCGCTGGCCTACAATCTCCTGCAAGGGGCGCGGATGCGGTCGATCAAGACGGAGTTTGTGGCCTGCCCGAGCTGCGGGCGGACGCTCTTTAACCTCCAGGAAGTGACGCAGGGCATCAAAGCCCGCACCGGGCACCTTAAGGGGGTGACCATCGCGGTGATGGGCTGTATCGTCAACGGCCCTGGCGAGATGGCCGACGCCGACTTTGGTTACGTGGGGGGTGCCCCCGGTAAGATCAACCTCTACGTCGGCAAGGAATGCGTGCAATACAACATCCCCGAAGTCGAGGCCCTGGATCGCCTGGAGCGGCTAATCCGCGACCACGGAAAATGGGTCGAACCGGAG
>DAIQNO010000269.1:0-1191 GCA_036788355.1 Opitutales bacterium
CGTTATTATTGATGACCAATCCTAACATCCCGGTTCCGGCGATGAACTTCCTAATCGCCTTTGTGCCCCTGGGGATTGGATTGTGGCGAGGGGTCGAATTAGCTCGGGTGGTGGCCATTAACTGTGCAGGTTTTGTGGTGGCATTTAACTTGCTGACAATTGTGCTGCATTTTGTTATCAACCGTCAGATTAGCATTTTCTATGCAGTGATTTTCTGGGTCATCTCCGCAGGGGCGGTGACGGTTGGTGTTTATGCGATTTTCTGCCTGAGTCGGCGATCGGCCTTGAAGTTTTTTAGCCGGGATGATGATGAGGGTGATCTTTAATGGGTAGATAGTTTACCTCGATTGGTTAGAATCACGGATTTTTCTCATGGACGCTTTATTTAACTTCCTTTCCAGCCATCCGATGTTTTTTGCCGGGTTGGGCTTGGGTCTTTTTGGCTGTTTTCTCTTGTGGCGAGATGGCATGAGCAAGCGCCAGTCGATGCGGCGGGAGGTCAAGAAGTTGCGTAAGGAATTGGAGACGCAGAGTGACAGCATCGGTCGCCACTTGAAGATCAACCAGCGCGGCGTTGAGACCTTCGAACAGCAGATTGCGAAGTTTAAGGAGGAGAATAACAACCTGCGGGACACGCTGGCGGTGTATAAGCAGAAGCCTTCGCCCGAGGAAAAGCGGATGATCCAGGTTTTTGACCGCTCGGTGCGGCGGTTGAACGAGAAGGTGCCCGGTTTTGCGTCCGCGTGGGAGAACGCGTTCCGGGAGGCCGACGACGAGGTCGATCGTGCCGAGAAGGGCTTGGGCCGCCTGGTGCGGAAAGTTTTGACGCCGACGCCGACGCTTTCAGACCTGCATGCCCCCATCTTGCAGGCCCTACCGGACGACCGCCGTTGAGGGCACTGGATTTTCCGCTCTGGCCGAGCGCTGGACTAGGGGGTCGGCGCGGTGGGGAAATGCCGCAGACTCCGGAGTTACGCTTTTGCGTCCAGGCAAAGCAGGCGCGGGGCGTTGGCAGGAGCCTGCTCAGTCTCCCAGGCGGTGAGTCGGTAGCGCCGGTCGGCGGCGGCTTCGGTGAGGGCCGTTTCGACCGCTTCTGCCTCGGCGAGGCCGCCCGGGTGCCCTCGGTAGGCCACGACCACCAGACGCCCGCCTGGTTGCAGCAGGGCCACAGCGTGGCCCATCGCGGCGAGG
>DAIQNO010000269.1:1201-3816 GCA_036788355.1 Opitutales bacterium
GAGCCTTCAGGCGTTTCCGGCGATCCTCCAGGCATTTCCGGCGAGCCACCGGGCAGGTAGCCAAGGTTAAAGACCACCGCCGCCAGCGAGTGGTCGCCTAGGGCCGCCCGCAAGACCGCGCCGTGAGCGGCATGGCAGCCCAGTTGCAGGGTGATGCGGTCGGCTAGCTGCGCCTGCTCGAGTCGGTTGGCGGTGGCGGCCAGGGCGGACGGCTGGCAGTCGCTCGCCCAGACGTGACCGGCGGTTCCCACCAGGCGGGCGAGGTAGAGGATGTCGTGGCCATTGCCCGCCGTGGCGTCCCAAGCCCGCCCACCAGGCGGCACGGCTGCCCCGAGCAGTTCGTGGGCTTTGGCCGTAAGCCGGGAGGAGGTGAGGCGTCGTTGCAGCAGGGAGGGGGGCAGGGTGGACATTCCCGTAGGCTAACCCGCACTTCGTGGTGCCGACAACTCGAACCCCCCGATCGAAGCGGGGCTCGAAAGGGGGATCGGGAGAACGAAATACTGTCGAAGTTGGGTTTCTGTTAGGGGTATCAGAAGGGTTGGGTCGGCGGAGCAACCGAGGTAGGTTATAGTTTCTGTTTTCAGCAATGTTATGGAAATTCGAGGTCCTAAGGTAGTGATTTTGGGTGCGGGCAGCCTGTTTTTCGGGCGCAAGGCGATCTGGCAGATGGTGCATTCTCCGCACCTGCAGACAGGCACGCTGGCCTTGGTGGATACCGACGCCGAGCGCCTCGCGAAGCTAGTCAAATTGGCCGAGATGGCCGCTGCGCATCGTGGCGTGCCGCTGGCCGTGGAGGGCTCCACGGACCGTCGGGCGGTCTTGCCAGGGGCGGATTTCGTCGTGCTGAGTTTTGCCAAGGACAACGCCCGCTACCGGGGGATCGACTGTGAAATCTCAGCGAAATACGGCATCCGGATGTGCTCGGGCGATACCATCGGGCCGGGCGGAGTGCTTCGGGCGATGCGGGAGTTTCCCGAGATTATCCGCGCCGCGCACGACATCGAGGAACTCGCGCCGGAGGCTTGGGTAATTAACTACATTAACCCCGCGGCCGTCCACGGCATGGGCCTGGCGCGGTTTTTCCCCAAGCTGAAGAGCATGGCGATCTGCGATGCCCAATACGACCTCAGAAAGAATTACGCCGCGTTGGCGGGGATCATCGACTCGCCCAACGCTTACACGCCCGAGATCGATGCGGAGTGGGACATCTTGTCGACAGGGCCGAACCACTTTACTTGGGTGCTGCGAGCCAACTACCAAGGCCGCGATGTCCGCGAGCAACTCCTGGCGGGCATCGCGAAGAAAGCCCTGACTGAGCGTGATGCCCCTGCCGCCGACCGCATCTACCAAGGCTCCAAGGGCGTCTATAACTACGCCATTCAACACCAGCTCGCCGAGGCTTTCGGGGCCATCCCCACCGTGGTCGGCCATACCAAGGAATACGTCCGCTACTGGCAAGGGCATGGCGTGACGGTCGAAGCCATTCCGGAGTTGATGCTTTTTGACCCGCTGGAACGCGCCAAGTGGACCAACGATGTCTGGAACCGCGTCGATGCCTACCTCAGCGGTGCCGCGCCGATGGCGGAGTTTGACACCGAGTTTGGCCCTGACCCCGCGACCGACATCATCGAGTCGATGTGGGGCGGCCTCGGTAAGCGCTTCTTCCTCAATACCCAGAATCGCGGCGCAGTGACCAACATGGCCAACGATGCCTTTATCGAGCTATACTGCGACCTCGACATGCACGGGCCGCGCCCGCTGCCGGTCGGTGAGGTGCCGCGTGGTATCCGCGGCATGATGGAAAACATCATCGACAGCCATGAACTGACCGCTGAGGCCATCTACCGCGAAGACCCCGCCATCCTCCGCCGAGCGTTACTCTGCGACCCGTTGACCAACTCCATCGGCGACACCGACGCCGTCCTCGCCGACCTCATCCGTGCCGAAAGCGCCGCCTTGCCTGACTGCTGGAGCCCGCTGGAGACCCCCAAGCTATCGATCATCGCGTAAAGCCACGCCCCACCGTCCACGCCAGCGGGCCTCGCGCCTGCCTCCGTGCGAGAGTCGTGGATCCCCAGCCGGAAGGCCATCAGTCGGCCTTAGCCCGGGCACTCCACGTGCCGCCGGTTTTTTGCGTGACCTCGCGGCCTTTTCCTTGGAGTCTTGCGGGGTAGAACATGGCAAAATCCGCTCCCAAAACCTCCGCCGATACCGCTTCGGACACCTCCCACGCCGACCGCGAGGCAGCCGACCTGCCACCGCTCCCGGCGGTCGAAAATCTCCGTTTTGAGGCCGCGATGAGCGAGCTGGAAGCCATCGTCAGTGACCTAGAAGCGGGGCGCAGCACCCTCGACGAGCTCGTTACCCGCTACACTCGTGGCAGCCAACTCCTCCGGCGCAGCCGCGAACTGCTCGGGCAGGCCGAGTTAAAGTTGAGCCAACTGGCCGACAACACCGACCCGCAGTCCTAGACGCCAGGAGGCGCCGACGGTGCCCAAGTCCGCCTCCCTCGCCCGTCGCCCTGCCGTCGGCCCAGTAGCCCACCGCAGTGCCGCAGCCGACCCACCGCTCCGCCGCAGGCCCAGTAGCCCACCTCAGTGCGGCAGCCGACCCAC
>DAIQNO010000270.1:0-3797 GCA_036788355.1 Opitutales bacterium
CCTAGGCCCGGCAGTAGGAGCCTGGATCGCCCGCGGAGGGGCATCAGAGCGGCTTGCGTTGGAGGGCTTGGCGGTAGCGGTCTTTGAGGATGGAGAGCAGGAGGGGGTGCTCGGAGACGAGTTCGGTGGGGAAGGTCTGGAGGTTGGGGCAGGTCTCGCGGGCGTCCTGGCAGATGGATTCGACGTCACCGCCTGGGCCGGCATGGCGACCGGGGTTGAGGAACATCATGCTGACGACGACCGGCCCGTGGCAAAACGGCGGCTGGCGCAAGATATAGCCTAACAGCGGGTCGTTAAAGGCATACTCCGGGCCATCTCGCCGCTCCATGGAGGCCACGGAGAAGGCTCCGACCTCGTCCCCGAGCATGGCTTGCATCTGCTGCCCGATCAGATTGCGCACTTCAGTCACTGGGGCGATGGGCGAGCCGTGGTCCACGGTGACGACATGGGGCTTCAGGAGGCCTCGTAAGCGGATGGTCTGGCGGACTTGGTCGGTGAGGATCTGGGCTACGCGGCGGTCATCGGGGGCGGACGCCGTGACCAGGGACTCGGCGACGCGAACCCGCAAGTTGAGGTATTCTGACCGCACCACGGAGGAGGCGAGCGGGATGAACTTGGTGATGGCGCGACTCGGGCCGAAAAAGAGGGGCAGAACGATAAACTCGTCGATGCCTTCGGCGAGTCTGCGGCGGAGTGCCTGCTCGAAAATCTCGGCGGGCTGGCCATCGAGGAGGGCCGGGGCGACCTGATTGGAGTGCATGATGGAGACCGGCACAACCTCGCAGCCGAGGACTGCCTGAAGCCGACGGCACAGTGCCCGTAAGGAGAGGGTTGCGGCGGGGCGCAGGGAGCCGTTATCGACCAAAAAAACGGACGGCTTTGGGGGGTTCACCATCGAGGAAACGTTTCTAAGCGGAAAGTCTTGTCTTCCCTTGGTGCGCCGCGCAACGCTACACTCTGTTTATGGTAAAACATTCTTTCGTCGGGTTGATTTTGGCCCTCCTGGTGGTGACGCTTGCTGGGTGCAAGGCTCCCAGCATACCCCCGGCGGATGCTACGCTACCCAGCGAACCCATGCGCCCATCGGGTTCTCGTGGTGGCGATGATTCCCGGTTTCCCGGCGGTAGCGATCGACTCAATGGAGAGATTGTCGACGTATCCGGCGACCGTCTCGATCCCCTCGACATCGACCTACAGGATCGCTTTGCGGCGGACTCGGCGGCGATGCTGAATCCCGGAGCGCAGGATGTGGTGGAGTCGGTGTTCTTTGGGTTTGATGAGTTTAACATCCGCTCACAGGAGCGGGATAAGCTGGCCAGGGTGGCCGGGATGTTGCAAAATCAACCCCAGAGTCGCCTGATTGCCGAGGGGCATACGAGCTGGCATGGGACTGAGGCTTACAACCTGGCTCTCGGCGAGCGTCGGGCGCAGGCGGTTAAGGGGTTTTTGGTGCAACTTGGGGTGGACGCCAATCGCATTGCCACCGGCTCGATGGGCGAATTGGAAGCGACCCAGGACGTTGGGCGCGATGACCCAAAAGCGGTGAACGACCGCCGAGTCGATCTGATCCTCGTGAAGTAGGAGCCGCAGCGGGCTCGTCGGCCCGCAGCCCCAGCCGCTCTCGATGCCTCGTGAGACCCCCTTTAGGATCGGGGAGCTTCCTAAATCTGCCCGGTGATGTCATCCCTGAAGCCAACTTTGGAGGAGGCACGGCAGCGTTGCCACGACCTCACGCGGAGCCACTACGAGAACTTTCCGGTCGCCCGCCTGGTTCCGGCGGCTGTGCGACCCCATGTCAGCGCGATCTACGCTTTCGCCCGCACCGCTGACGATCTCGCCGATGAAGGCTGGGGGCTGCCTGAAGCGCCGACCCCGGCAGAGCGCGTCGCTGCGCTGCTGGCCTACGAAGCGGAGCTGCACCGATCCCTGGCCGGGCAGCCGCTGACGCGCACCGAGTGGGCCTGGATTTTCGTCGCCGTGGCTGACACCTGCCGACAATGCAACATCCCGGTGGGGCTTCTGGCCGACCTTCTGGACGCCTTTCGGCAGGATTGCGTCCAGCTCAGCTACGCCAGCCACCAGGAAGTCCTCGACTACGCCCGCCGGAGCGCCAATCCGGTCGGGCGACTGGTCTTGATGGTGCATGGCCACCAGGAGCCGGAGTGGTTCCAGTGGTCGGATGCCATCTGCACCGGCTTGCAGTTGGCGAATTTTTGGCAGGATGTGGGGGTAGATGTTGCTAAGGACGGTCGCATCTACGTGCCCAAGGAGGACTGGCTGCGTTTTGGGGTCGCTCGACCGGACTTCGATGCGCCCGTGGCCACCAGCGGTCTGCGGGCCTTGCTGCGCCATCAGGTGGAGCGAACCCGCGAGTTTTTCCGCCGAGGCGAGCCGCTCCATCGGCAGCTTCCGCAGCCTTTACGCACCGAGATCAAGCTGACGTGGCTGGGCGGTCAGCGGATTTTGGATAAAATCGCCGCTCAGGACTACGACACCCTGACCAAGCGTCCGAAATTGACGAAATGGGACGGTGCCCAGCTACTCTTGCAGGCCCTTTGGCCCTGAATGGGCCGCGACAACCCGCTGCGCTTCCTGAACCCACTGTCCTGACACGGAGCGGCGGCTTCTCGGTAGCAACGGCACTCTGGCAGCCGTTCTGAAACAGTTTCCGACCGGCTCTAAACGGGGTTGGCCTGCCCCTACCTGAGTCGTTCTGGCCTTAATCGAGTTGCTCGGCGTGGCGCCAGACGCGGTGGAGCAGCTCGTGCAGCTTTCGGCGGTCTGCAGCGTCCAAGACGGAGAAAACGCGCTCGAAATTAACGTGGTGGCCTTCCCCCGCTTGGTTGATGAGTTGGCGACCAGCGTCGGTCAAACTGACCACGACGCCCCGGCGATCGGTCAGATTTCGCTGCTTTTCGACCCAACCGCGTTTCCGGAGGCGATCGACAGCCGTGGTGATCGACCCGCTGGTCAGGAGCACCCTGGCCCCCAACGAACTGACCGAGAGGGTGCCCTCATCGCGCAGGGCTTCGAGAACCGCGAAGTCCGAAAGGCAGCCAATCCCGAGCCGCTCGATTCCTTGACGGTCGAGGCGCTCAATACTGCGGTAGGCCTTCCAGAGTGCCTCGTAAAGGTCTGGGCCAGAAAGACAATCCTGAGATACGGTAATCACGGAAACAGGGGGTTTTCGGGGGAAACCACAACACCGACTCAATACGAATCTGTATCGTTCGCATTAAGAGACTCCAGACTTCTAGTTTTGCAAATCGGCAATGAAATTTTTCGTAATGGTCGCCCTATCCGCTTCTGCGGCAACGGCGTCCGCAATCTCCCGCGCTCGGACGGGATCGGTCGCGCTTGGCTGGTACCGGTCGCTCTGGGCCGGGACTTGTCGCGCTGGGAGCCCTGGCGCTGCCAATTCAGAGCCATCGCGTTGAATCGTTGTTCCGCCCCTTCGACGGTCGATTCCGGTGGGGATCGCAGCAAGAATGGGCTTGCGCCTTACAACCTAGTCTCCGGCGAACGAAGTCCGCCGTTGAGTTTCAGCCTCAACGGGGCGAAACGTGCAAGTCCGGAGTTCTGCAAGCTAAGGCCGCCGTTGGATCCCGCCCCAACGGGGCGCAAGGTTTTAGCCCTGGGTGAAGCGAAGCGGAACCCTGGGTCTGCCGACATTCAAGGTTCAGAGCCCTGAAAGGGCGGCAGAACGATCGGCGGGAGAACCTGATCGAATCGGGTAAAGTTGCGGGATGATGGCGCCATCGGGTGTCGTCCTTTCAGGACTTTGGTGGTATCACGAC